>JBGTCS010000059.1:0-2384 GCA_041748715.1 Pyrinomonadaceae bacterium
GAAATGGCGGGCGACAGTTCGCGGAAAGACCGCCAACTTGCAGACCTCAAACTCCCAACCTGTGTTTTAAATTCTGATTTATTGAAGCGTACTGACATTATACAAGTGGGCATTTGATGTCCATCTCACTTTACTGATACCAAAACTCTTGCCTTTTCTCCCAAGCTGAATTATTCTATTTCTATTGTTTCATCTGTGCAACGCTGTCCCGCAACGGATGTTTCGCGAGTATTTTAAAATGACAAATCTAAGTCTTGTAAAAACCCTTTCCCGACTGCAAGAGGAACAAAAATACTCGGATGAGATATTGCTCGAATCCGCCGGGCTGGCCTTTGCCAGAGGTTCGGTGACCGAGATCACGGGCGGAGCAAGTTCGGGGAAAACCAGTTTATCGCTCGCCCTGCTTGCAAAGCTGACCGCTGCGGGCGAGGTATGCGCGGTGGTCGACTCGACCGGCAGTTTTGATCCGTGCTCGGCCAATCTCGCCGGTGTCGAACTTGAAAATCTGCTTTGGGTAAAATGCGGCGGAAATTTAGAAAAAGCTTTTATGGCGGCTGACTATCTCGTGCAGGCAAAAGGTTTCGGGGCTATTTGGCTAAATCTGAACGGGCTGTCCCAACGGCTTTTGAAAATGGTCCCAAAAACATATTGGTACCGCTATCGCACCAGAGTCAGGGACACGCCGACCTTGCTGCTCGTCACGGCCGAAGAACATGTGACCGGTTCGGCGTCACAACAGTCTTTTGTTTTTTCACGCGAGCATACGGCTTGGTCAGGCAGCGGGCGATTTAAATTGCTGCGGGAGTTTCACCTAAAAATGCACTCGCGAAAAGGTTTTTACGGCGAGGCTTTGCGGACAAAGATCGAGATGGATTATACGGAGGTTTAGAATGCCCAAGCCCGCAGATCCCGCAATGTCCAAGCCCGCGCGTAAGCAAGGGCGTAACACACTAACCTCAATGCACAAGCCCGCGCGTAAGCAAGGGCGTACCACCCAACTTGAGGATTTCGCCCGTGATTACACGCGGGCTTGTACACGGAGTTTAATATGCGTCGCGTCGGTCAGTTGCTTCAACAACCACAACCAAAAATCGCTGATCCGAAATTGTATAAATTATTCGGTAGCTACCAACACGCACCCGAAAATATTCGGTGTAGTAGTAAAGCTTTTTATACCCAAACGGACGTGGGTCAATGGACAGCGAATCGATCTTATCGAGAATTTTTTTCTTCTCGGATTTCGGCATCCGTTTTATCTGTTTACGAGCTTGAGCCGAAATCTCTACGACATATTTCATCAGGAAAGACCAAATTCTTCACGCAGATTTTCAACCGAGTACGATTCGCCAGTACGTTGCATTTCCGCCAGGATCTGCCTGGCACGCATGCCGTCTCGCAAATCCTGCATTTGCTGACGTGTCAATTTGGCCGGGTCACGCAATATTTCGTCCAAAACCCGCAACAATTCGCTGGCGTCGTCGGCCCTTTCCAGATTGTATCGACGGTTTTCAGAGTTAGGTATGTCAATTACGATTTGTCCCATAACGCAACAATCATACTATAAATGAAAAACTCAATCGAGATAAAGAAAAATGGTTCCAGTCCCGGCAAATTGTATGCGTGTATAATCTCGGACCGCTCAACTATAGATAAGGAGGATCTATTGTCAGTCGCACGGCAATTCTCTTATCGGTTGGAAATGCTTGAGGACGGTGTTTTATTTGATGTCGCCGGTCTCGAACGTCTCATCGGAACACCCGAGCAAATCGCCGAAAACATACTTACTCATCTAAAAACAAATAACATTTCCGGCAATGTCGCGGTTGCCGCCACCATCGATTCGGCATTGCTTTTAGCCCGCCAAAAAAAGGGATTGAATCACATCGTCGCGTCGCCAGCGGAGTTCCCAAAACTTCCCCTTCGCGATCTGGGCGTCGCCAATGATTCGATCGGCATTTTTAGCGAGCTTGGAATAAACAGCATCGAAGACCTCAGGCAAATCCCGGCCGACGATCTTATCAACCGTTACGGCCAGGACTTTCAAAAGATCCTCGATGTGGCCGCTCAAAAAGATACGAGCTTTTTGACGCCGAATATCAAGGAAAGCAATGTGGTGTGGCATTACGAACTCGATTTCGCGGTCGATGATTTTGAGCAGCTGATCTTTATCGTCAACCACGGCCTCGATGATCTCCTGGCCCAGATCGGCCACAACGGCCTCAGCACCGAGCAGCTTGATATCACTTTCAAGCTATGCAGAAGCCCGCACGTACCGGGGCCCCCGCCGGAGCATCTCCGAGCGGGGTGGCTAAGTAAGGGCGTAACATCGGGCGCTGAGACAAAAGCCTATGAAATAAAAACTTCATTCCCGACGCTCGAAAAAA
>JBGTCS010000060.1:0-10295 GCA_041748715.1 Pyrinomonadaceae bacterium
CTGGCGAAACACGGCCTGATCGAGGTATTTGTCCAAGACGTGAGACGCGACCCGCTCGCTGGGGCACTTCTGCCCGATCGCGATAGTTTCGAGCTTTCCGCAGAACAGGCGACTGCTCTTGCCGAGATCACCTCGGCATTAGAAAAAGACGGTGAATTCAGGGCGTTTTTGCTTCACGGGGTAACCGGCAGCGGCAAGACCGAGGTCTATATCCGTGCCATGCGGTTTGCTTTGGATTCGGGCCGTTCAGCGATGATGCTCGTGCCCGAGATTGCTCTCACGCCCGTTTTTTCGCGCCGTTTGCGGGCTGTTTTTGGATCGGAAGTCGCGATCCTTCATTCGAATCTCTCGCCCGGCGAGCGATATGACGAATGGCGGCGAATTCGCCGGGGCGATGCACGGATCGCTATCGGGACGCGATCGGCGGTCTTTGCCCCGCTCGAAAATATCGGTCTCGTGATCGTCGATGAGGAACACGATCCGTCATATCGCCAGCATGAATCGCCGTTTTACAACGCTCGCGATGTTGCCGTCATGCGCTCCCATTTTGCGGGAGCGATTGTCGTACTCGGCTCGGCTACGCCGGCAATGGAATCCTTTTACAACGCTCAGACCGGTAAATATACCTACCTGCGGCTGCCGGAACGCATCGGCGGCCGGGGCCTCGCCACGGCCGAGCTGATCGATATGCGCGAGGTATTTAAGCAGTTTGGAAAGGATGTTCCGCTCTCGCCTCAATTGCTCGCGGCTGTCGCCGAAACTCATGCCCGAGGCGAGCAGGTCATTATTTTGCTGAATCGCCGCGGATTTTCGCAATTCGTACTCTGCCGGACCTGCGGCGAGACTTTGAAATGTAAAAATTGCGACATAACACTCACCTTCCACCGTTATGACAACAAACTCTTGTGTCATTACTGCAATTACCGTGAAAAATCGCCCGCTGTTTGCCCGCACTGCCAGAGCGAATTTCTTTATTTCGTCGGCGAGGGCACAGAGAATATCGCTGACAAACTGACCAAGAAGTTCCCTGCCATGCGGATCGCCCGCGTGGACCGCGACACCATGGCACATAAAGGGGAAATGGAAGATGTGCTTCTGAAATTCGCATCAGGAGGCCTCGACATGCTGGTCGGGACGCAGATGATCGCCAAAGGACACGATTTTCCAAACGTCACCCTGGTTGGTGTGATATCGGTCGACATCGGTTTGGGAATGCCGGATCTGCGTTCAGCCGAACGTACATTTCAGCTGATCACACAGGTTGCCGGACGCTCGGGCCGGGGCGATCAGGCCGGCAAAGTTCTGATCCAGACATATTATCCGGACCATTATGCTTTGCGGCATGCGAAAAAACAGGATTACGAAGGGTTTTATAATGAAGAGATAAAGTTTCGCAAACGTTTAGGCTATCCTCCGTTTTTTGTATTGGCGTCGATCCTGATCAAACATCGAGATCATTCCTACGCTTCCAAAAACGCGAATATTCTCCGCCGTTCACTCGACGCTGCAAATTCCGACCGAAATGCTCGAATACTCGGCCCGGCACCGGCATCACTGTCCCGGCTAAAGAATGAATTTCGGCTGCAGATAATTATTAAAGGCACCGGCCGTCGAAGCATGCGTGAGATGCTCGATATCGCGCTCAATGACGCCGAGGAAAACGGATGCGACCTTAGGACAATTAACGTCGAGATCGACCCGGTGAACCTGATGTGATCGGTTCTCCGATGAAGGTTGCAGCGGGCTTCTAATTTATGGCTTTTGAACTCAACGCCGACTCTTTAAGCTTGACCTGAGCATAAACCTCGGCCATCGAGAGCTTGCAGTTGATCGATTCGAGTGAGATAACGTCGTCACGTTCGTTGTATATCCGATAGATCCACTGTTTTGCGTTTTGGCGGGCGTAGTGCTCGACACGCATCTCGTTTTCATTGACGAGCAGACATTCTTTGATCTTTAGGATGGCGAGAAATCCCTCAAGTTTTTGCGTGCGATCGGTCGATTTATAGTCTTTGGAAAAGATCTCGATCAACACCGTCGGATTTAACAACAGTTCTTCTTTATCGTCGCCAAACGAAGGTACACCATTTACTACTACGACATCCGGAAAACAGACCGAATTTTTGCCGATCCGCACCTGCATGTCGTTAGCGTAAAGCTCGCAGGTGTTGCGGTGTACACGGCTTCCGATGGCAATCGTGAAATTGGTCGCGATCAGATTATGACAGCGGTTTGCCGCCGGTTTTGGCGTTATCTTGCCTTCGAGAAATTCGTTTCTTACAACGTCACGGCGTTCGGCGATCGGGAAGTTTTTAGTTTGCTTTGCGACGGATTGATCTGTAGAGGTCGGATTCATAATGCGGTACTGCTCCTGTCAAATAAATTTTATGGGCCGGGGAAAGCGGGTTACAAAGACTGTGGACTTTGCGTGGGCAACTTTGTCTGCTAAAAATAGTGTGACACATCGCCCGCCGATGTATCAAGGAAATATTAATGAAACTTGGCATTTTGGCCGAACAGACGCATGCGGTGATCGAATCGGGTTCGCCCGAGTTGGCGATCACATCGACAGCCGGGCTCGCGCTCGCGACACCTGGTGAGATCACCTTTCTGGCCAATCCGAAATACACGCCGCAGATCGCCGGAACAAAAGCGTCGGCGATTTATTTGACCGACGGCGTGGAGATCGGACGCTCCGACATCGCGGTTCTCCGTGCAAAAGATCCGTACCTAGCCTATACGCGTGCTATGCGGCTTTTCTTTCCTGAACCTGAATTGAGTGTGGGCATTCACAGATCGGCAAGTATAGATGAAACCGCCACTGTGGCCTCCGATGTCGAGATCCACGCGAATGTCGTTATCGGGGCCGGATGCACGATCGAAAGCGGCGTTAGGATCATGCCGAATGTCACTCTGTACGAGAATGTGAAAATAGGAGCGGGATCGACCATCCACTCCGGAGTTTCAATCCGCAAAAATTGTGAAATTGGCAGAAACTGCATCATTCACAACAACACGACCGTCGGTTCTGACGGGTTTGGCTACGCCAAGGACGAAGAAAAGCACTGGCTCAAGATTCCCCAAACAGGCCGTGTCGTGCTCGAAGACGATGTCGAGATCGGAGCAAACACCGCGATCGATTGTGCCTCGGTCGGCGAAACCCGAATAAAACGTGGTGCGAAGATCGACAATCTCGTTCAGATCGGCCATTCATGCACTATTGACGAAGACGCTCTGATCTGTTCGCAAACCGGCCTTGCCGGCAGCTCTCATATCGGAAAACGAGTAATCTTAACCGGTCAAGTTGGCATCGCCGGACATCTTAAGATCGGTGATGACGCCGTTCTGACAGCAAAATCCGCTACCTCGCACGATGTCGAACCGGGCAAGATCATGTCAGGAATCCCGGCATTTGAAAATCGCGACTGGCTGCGTTCGACAGCAGCGTTCCGCAAACTCGGCGAAATGGCGTCGCGTCTGCGTAAACTCGAAAAGCGAGTCTTTGGCCCCGATCCGGGTCAATAGCAACGTAATGAGCCGTGTAAGTAGCCCGCACGTAAGTAAGGGCCACGTTAGCTTTGAAAAACTGCCATTTATTCAAACCCGTCAGCACAACCCGCTGAGCGTTCCGGAACACTGCAGCCGGAATTTAACACAGATAGACACAGATAATACTCATTACAATATCCTGTCTTTATCTGTGTCTATCTGCGTTAATCTGTGGTTAAATTCTCTACGTGGCCCTTACTCACGTGCCGGCTACTGACAAGCGTTGACACAGACAAACACCAGATATTAACGAGTATTATCTGTGTCCATCTGTGTTAATCTGTGGTTACCAGTTATGAATAAATCAGAATCCGGTTATGATGTCACCCCGCTCGATGAAGACTCGATCGAACGCCTCGCCCAGGATCTAAACGAAGAAGAACGCCGGGTTCTCCTTAACCATGGCACCGAAGCTGCGTTCTGCGGCACGCTGCTCGACAACAAACTCGACGGGACCTACGCCTGTCGTCTATGCGGACTGCCGCTATTTAGTTCGAGTCACAAATTTGAATCCGGCACCGGCTGGCCGTCATTTTACCGCCCCTCCGACAAAGATCATCTCGCCAATATCGAAGACAATTCCTACGGCATGCGGCGGGTCGAGATCCGCTGTGCCCGCTGCGGCGGCCACCAAGGCCACGTCTTCCCCGACGGCCCACCACCGACCGGAAAACGGTACTGTCTAAATTCCGCTTCGCTAGAGTTTTTCGAAGAAGGTGAGGAAATTCCGCAAAAGAGTTGATCGCAAAGTCGCCGGAAGTTCTTCCGTCGCGGAGCGACAGTTTGAATTTAGACGTGTCATCTATGGCCCGGAATTTGACGAACAAAATATCTGTGTCTCGGCAGCGACAATTGAATTGCATTTTGAACAATTCACCCGACGCAACGCAGACCGTATGACGACTCGACCAAAGGCGACTTCAGCCGTCTTTCCGCGTCTCGCGCGGCGCATAGCCACGTCGTTTACGGCGTGGTGAACGTACTAAATAGATTACAGAGCCCGTTTCAGCGGGCTTACATGCTACTGGCTTAAGCCGACAGGAGCAAGGACGTTACGGTTGCGGGCCTACCGCAACACTGGCCGCGTTTTGTCCGGCCAGAACCGCCCTCCAAATCTCCGACTCGACCTGTCAACGCCGTAAACGACGTGGCTACGCGCCCTGCGGGAAAGCCAACGGACGCGAGCCTGAACTCATTGTGCAAACCCAAATAAACCGCGCGTTCGCCGCGCCACACTTTGGGAAATCCATCCAATCACAAGATTTGAAGTCAAGATCGACGGTGTCTGGAAGGTTCTTTAGATCGACTCGCGTTTCAGCCAGTGTTTATTGGGGTCTGGAGAGAATTTGAGGTTTGCGCTAGTCTTCGGGAAAAACATGCTGGAATGTGCCGTTATCGTCGATAAAGTAATAACCTTGCAGCGTCGGTTTGCTGCGGCGGGTCATCAATGCGGGAATGCCCGGCACATCCTTCCAGAGTTTTTCTGCCGATTCTGCGTACTTCGCCGCATGCTCCCGCGCGTGCCGTTCGTTTTCCTCGGTCGGCCAGTTCTCGAACCAAGTTTTGACTTTATGGTCCAGTTCGCTCGCCTGCTCGCCGGAACGAAACTCTATGAAAGATATCCATGCCCCCGCTTAATCTCCCATATCTCCGCCGGAGCCATCAACGCCCTTAATTTATCGTCCGGTATCCGCG
Source organism: Pyrinomonadaceae bacterium (assembly GCA_041748715.1). Classification (GTDB taxonomy): domain Bacteria; phylum Acidobacteriota; class Blastocatellia; order Pyrinomonadales; family Pyrinomonadaceae; genus OLB17. The sequence goes on from JBGTCS010000060.1 coordinate 5,245, forward strand.
AGTTAAACGTCAATGACTGAACGCGGGTGTTGTTTGGGTCGTCCATATTGACTATTTACCAGAGCCATTCGCTCAGATCCGTAGATAAAAACTTATCAATCCCTTTAGGTCCTACGATGACTATGGTTCGTGTAAACTCCCGAAATTGTCGACTCAAATGTTTTTCAGCTGAATCGCGATAATCAAATGGGACATCGTGACGAAAGTCTGTCGAACGATTCACATTAAAGAATAACCAATCCTCCTCTTTTACTTGGACCGCTCCTGGGGGAAGTAAACCATTATCAAGGCTGGCAGTTCCAAGCTCAGCTTCGGTCGTGAAAAGTCGCGCAGTCGTAAAGATAGCGGGAATAAATATTACTGGCGTATCAAGTTCAAGTACGCCTGTGTCGAGAGCCGAATAATTTATGAAACCGCTTGTACTTTTTAGAACCTGGCCGACAGCTTCATTTATTGCGGGTCCGGTTTTGTGACCCGCTGGGTCTCCTACGTCACCAGTCTTCACTTCCAGTCCCAAGTTATATACGCCGCGATCGGTGTGAGCGGATTTCGTTGATGCTCCAAACTGAGAGGGACCGAAATGTCGGATTTGTTCGAACTGGGCTTGCGAATTCCGATGTCCAAACCAAGTATATTTGCTCTTTGCGAAGCACCAGTGTCCCTTAACCGGATTGACTCGCTTGCATTCACCAATCAGGAAATACCCGCCGCGCCGAGACGGATTCTCCTGCCCGCGTAAGACAAGATCGACATGTGTTGTTTGATTCTGGCAGTAAACGGGTAGTTCCGTTCCGAAAAGGGTCCAAACACTTTTTTTGACCCTCCTGAGCTCCTCCGCCCGCGCAGACACTGCCTCTTGGAAACTATATCCGTGCTGATCCAAGATCTTTTGGAAATTCGCTGATGCACGGGTGGCGCGTACGTCCTGGTCGGGCAATTCGTCGCTAGTTGGTTCTTCTTTCATGGTTACTCCGACATAAGATTCGGCTGCTCGTCTTTTTTGGCTTTCTGGGCTTTCTTGGTGACTTCTTCCATTAGCAGGAGATTCATTCGTGCGCCGTCGAGGACTTCTTGGATGGTTACGATCTGCAATTTGTCGAAGGGTTGGAACATTTCGGGTTTGAACTTGCCTTGTTGTTTGGCTAATGTCGTCATTGGAGCCGTTGGGTCGTAACGGGTGATTAAGATACCGAAAGCTGACGCTTGGGGTCACTGATTATTCGTTCCAAATAAATCCCTCAGGTGACGGCAATATCCGTTGTACTCTCCAACCAGCTTTGTTCTCTAATCTCTGAAAATTGAGTCTGACCCGGAATTCTTCGCCAAGGGTTGGTGCGTTCCGTCCGGCCAGAAAAATCGTATCTTCCGGTGTGGGATTGTAATGTTGTTGGAGCATGCCATTTGGAAGTGCGGCGATAGAAATACTTCTCAATAAATTCGTTTCTTCAAAGGTTTCGTAATTGTACTTTACGAATATTGTCGTTGTAAGGTAAGACTCAGCTCCTATCTCAATTACGGTCGGAAGTTTTCCTGGCACATTCATTACTTGCTGTGCACGAATTTGTCGAATTTCCATAGAAAACTGCGACGTCTGCAAAGTGGCAGTTCCTTGACCATCGAGTTTTTCGGCTTTTGAATCTACAAATAAAGCTTGCTTTATGGAATAGTCAGGATGAAATAAATAACGAGCTCGTTTGTAATCAATTTTTCCAAATAGTCTCTGGTCGATTCGAGACATGCCCAATCGATCCAGGGCTTCGCGAGTAATATCTTCACCAATATCGGCAACAAGATCGCTTTCCAAACGGAATATTTCGGACGCCGTATCACGGAAATCAAATACCGCTTGCACGACAAGGCGCAAAGACGCTTTTTCGATGTCTTCCAGCCGAATCAAATTCGTCTGTAGTGCATGAGGATCAATTAGCATTCAAACTATCGCCCTTAATAAGTCCTATTTCTCGATTTATTGCCTTATTAGCAAGTCGCACAGACTTTTGCTCAAGTTCAATGCCAATGAACTTTCGTCTCTCTCGGATTGCCGCGACGGCCGTTGTGCCACTTCCCATGAAACAATCCAGCACAACATCATCAGGATCTGAAAATAATCGTATGATTCGTGTCGGCAGTTCTACTGGAAACTTCGCTTCATGGTCATCATTTGCCCTCACCGAGGCAAAGGACCAAACGCCACGTGATCCCCAGTTTTTCCATTCATCGCTCGTTAGCCTTGTGCGATCGTATGTAGTTATTCCGGGCTTCCAAAAAATGTAAATGTATTCAAACTCATCAACTGCTCGATAAGAAAGACTCGCCCATCGCGAGTTTTCCCACGCCGCGTCTTTTACCCAAACGCGTCGATCATATGGGTAGAATCCAGCATCCAAAGCCCACTCTTCGACCAATCCCCCGACAAACTTGACTCTCGTTTGGGTTTGGTGTTTTCCGCCCCGTATATTGTTTCCATTTAATCGCCGGTCAATTGTTTGTTCGCTGCAACCAAAATGCTTCGCCAACTCGTCACGATTCATAGTTGGATTGAGCGCGAGAACGTCAAGTATTTGAGGACGTGTCAAAGCTACTTTCTTTCGGTGAACAACGTCGGCTTGAATCCTCGGCATCTCAGGGTCTTTGAAGCAAAGGATATCGGCAATATTGATCGCTAAGAATCCACCTGGTTTTACTACGGCATAGTGCTCTGCAATAACTGACCGTAAAAGCTCTTTCCAATCGTCGAAACTCAAACCGCTCTCATAACTTTTGCCGACGAAATACGGCGGCGACCATACACTAACGGCAATGCTATTGGGAGCAATCAGCTTGAGCAGTTCTGTCGCGTCACCCTGAAAAACCGAATTAACGTTCAGAGTGGTCCGGCCGTTCACTTCATCCGGATGGTAAATCTTTCGGAAGCTTCGCTGAAGGTCTTTCGGAAGGCGGTCAATCCTGAAATCTGCTGTGGGTTTCAACATAAAAGGTTCTCCTTTAATCGTTAGTAGGTAAGTTTAACTTCACTAACGATCTTTACCAAGCCACGAGAACGGCGAGCCTTTGCCGAGGACTTTTTCCAACCCGTTGATGAGGGCGATTGACTGCTGAGTCTGCACGCCGTTTTTGTTTGTCTGGATATCTTCGTAACATTGGTTGGCCTGGTCGTCCCATGTCCATGTCCATGTCTCGGTGAAGGCCTGTGCCTGCTCTTGGGTTGTAGGTGCCGATGTTGTTGTAAATCTGATTGTAGCCTGCGCCCGCGAATTGAACGGCGGATCAATATAACAAAGATCAACTGTTTCAACGCAAATAGGGCGGATAAATTTCCGTATCACATCAAGATTGTCACCGTAAAAGAGTTTGTTCATAGGATTCGAACCATTGACCGCTGAACGGGTCGAGTTTATCTTAAAATATATGTGCGGACGATACAAAATGACGGCGAGTGCGATCGAGATTTTCTATTCCAAAAGGCGGCTCTTAATGTTTTGCGATGTAAACGAATTTAAAACGAAGTCTCGAAATCAAAGAAAGAAGGAGGGGGCAATGAGCTCAAAAAAAGACAGGATGTTCAGGATTAATAAACCCTGTCGATCCTGTCCATCCTGTTTTTAATAACTCTGCGTCTCCGCGACTCAGGGGTAAATCTACCTACTTCCTATCCTTAAAACTATCAAACAACTCAGTATGACGGCTGGTCAACGGAATCAGGCGTCCGCCAATGAACATGTATTTAATGTTTGTGCGAGCATCGAGCAGATCGCCGTCGGTGACGACGATATTTGCCATTTTGCCGACGTCAATCGAGCCCATCTGATCGGCGACGCCGAGTATCTGCGCCGGATAGATCGTCACGGACTTGAGAGCCTCGTCCTTGCCGAGCCCGTAGGCACCGGCAATTCCGGCGTGATACGGCAGATCGCGAACCTCGGCACCGCTGTCACCAGTTGAAATCGCAAACTTTACCCCGGCCTTTTGCATCAGTGACGGAGCTTCGTACAAAAAGTCGTACGGGTCGTCCGGCCGTACCGGCAAGCTGTAGATATTGGTGTAAATGACGGGAATATTGTTTTTCTTCAGTTCGTCCGCCGCTCGCCATGCTTCCTGCCCGCCAACGAGAATTCCTTTAACATTCATTTCTGCGACAAACTTTGCGACCGCCCGAATATCGCGTTCGCGCTCAGATGTGAAATGGATCGGCTTTTGCCCGAGAACATAAGGGATCATCCCCTCAAGACGAAGATCTGTAGCGGGTTTCGGCAATGACCGGTTGCTGTTGTAGGCATCCAGTGCCTTTGCGTACGATTTTACGTCCCGAAACGTCTTTTTCAATTCCTCAACAGCGGAGTCGCGCCGTCGGACGAGAGCATTAAAATCCTGCTGGGCGCCGCCGCCTCCGCCGCCAAATCCACCGAATCCGCCGCCGCCCGTCACACGCGGAAAATTGATTATTAGACCCGCCTGGGCAATAACGGCCATCTCGGCCTGGGTAGAACCGTTTAGATTTATAACGGCTCCCTGGCCCGAAATCGTGCCGCCGGTCGGCTGCGAAAAGACGGTCGTAATACCGTTGACACGGGTTACGTTGACGTGAGCCGAATACGGGTGAATAGCCGATATCGCTTTCGCATTGGCATTCATTGCCCCAACTTCCTGAGTGTCGACCGAGGCATTTACGCCCTGACCGATCTCCGTCAACCCGAGATTGGTCGAAGCGTCGATCATTCCGGGATAAACTGACAAACCGCGTCCGTCGATTCGCTCGGCGCCGCTCGGGACCGAGGCTCCAGCACCGACGGCGGTGATCTTGCCGTTCTGGATAACCACAGTGCCATTCTCAATTACCGCTCCCGACACCGTCACGATACGTGCATTGACGATGGCAAATGTTCCCGCTCTGCCCGTCGTATTCTGCTGCGATCCATCGTTCTGCGCCGCGACGGGCGAAACCGCCAGCAGTAGCAGCGAAATTATCAGGAGGTTCGGTCTCATATTTTTAATTAGCAATCTCAGATTCATCGGTTGTTACCTCCATCGTCATCGGCGTGATACTCGCCGCG
>JBGTCS010000061.1:0-9462 GCA_041748715.1 Pyrinomonadaceae bacterium
TTGGTGTCCATCGGAGCAACGCGACTCCGTCGAGCTGGCGTTCCGATTCCAAACACGACATTTCCGTCCCCTGAACATCGCCTGTACGACCTTCTCAAAGCGGACAATTCCAACGCTGCTCATTCCAAATACAACGCATTGATTCGACGATTGGTTAGCTACGAAAGGGCGATGGAATGCGCGAGTTAGCAACCAAAACTAGAATTATCGAGTTCATGCGGCTATTTGGTCGTAAAACCCACATCGAAGTTCGAGTATATTTTACCGGAGGCTCGACAGCAGTTTTGTTAGGCTGGCGAGACACAACTTTGGACATTGATTTACGATTTGATCCTGAACCCGACGAACTTTATCGGGCTATCCCGGAGTTAAAAGAAAAGCTTCAGCTAAATATCGAACTCGCCGCCCCGTCTGACTTTATCCCCGAGTTACCGGGCTGGCAGGATCGATGCCAGTTTATCGGCCGCGAAGGAAGCGTCAGTTTTTTTCACTACGACCCATACAGCCAGGCTCTGTCGAAAATTGAGCGTGGCCACGAACAAGACCTTCGTGACGTCGAGTCAATGCTTCAGTCCGGTTTTGTTAATCCGGGCAAACTCCTTGGCCTTTTCAAGGAGATTGAGCCAAAGCTCTATAAATATCCCGCAATCGATCCGTCCACTTTTGCCAAAGCGGTTGATCGATTCGCCTCATGAAGACATTAAGTGTCGGTTCAGCTTAACGGCCCGTAGAAAATTACCCGCCTTATTGAGAAAATTCGACACTAAAGCTGAATTTTATTTTTTCTCATTTTTTTTGAAAGAAATTTTCTTTGCCACAAGAATTTCAATCGCCACGAGGTGACTTGTAACTTCTGCTTGTTAAATACTTGCGCGATTTTCCACATTTTCCTCCACAATTTACCCACAGGCTTTTCCACACTTTTTTCACAGGATCCCCGTGTTTACTGGTCAATAGTTAAAGTATTTTCTACTTGACATTAAAAATAGCGGGTGTAAGATAGCTTCACAGTCGAGATTGCTTATGGGCATTTTGACCGGCATCGGGAGATGGAACGGAGGTGGTGACACACCGTTCGCAGACAGAAGGAGCGGAAAGCCACTGTCAGGAACGCCCGGAGCCGAAGCCGAAAGGCTTGCTGAGATCAGCCGAAAGGCTGGTTGAGTCGCTCGGATAATAACGAGGGACGCCCGTTGGAAATGATCAACCAAATGGGTGCTATGTCGCTCGCGTCTTTGGACGAGAGCCTCGTTGCCGGGAACGTAACCGGCGGTGGAGGAAAAGCCACCACAAAAAAAACCTAATGGCATCGTACTTCGAGTACAACAAACTTGAATTTATTCAACTTGGATGCTGACCGGAGAAGGTTCCCCGCAGGATCATTTCGGAATACAAAATCGGCGGTTCGAACGTGTACATGCGAGAATCGCCAACCTTTTACCTACACTTCGGTGTATTTATAAAGGGAATAACAAAAGCGTTATTTCGATTTATCGGAATAACGCTTTTGTTCTTTTGTGTTTCGCGTCGCTTGCATTAGAACGATCCGTCGAAGATTCCCGTAACTTCCCCTTACCTCGCTAAACTAATAGAATAAGAGCAATGTTTCTAGACCGAGTAAAAATCAGAATTAAGGCCGGTGACGGCGGTGACGGCGTAACGGCGTTTAGACGCGAGAAATTTATTCCGCGCGGAGGTCCTTCGGGCGGCGACGGCGGTGTTGGCGGAAGTGTCTGGATAATTTCAACCGAAGGTTTGAATACGCTGCTCCACCTCCGTTTTAATCCTGAACACAAAGCCGAACGAGGCCATCATGGTGAAGGCTCAAATCGCTCGGGCAAGGACGGCGAAGACGCCACCGTCAGAGTTCCGGTGGGAACTCAGGTTTTTGATCCGGAGACAAACGAATTACTCTTTGATTTCACCGAAGCCGGTCAAAAGTATATGGCTGCTAAGGGCGGTAAGGGCGGTTGGGGTAACTCACATTTTGCAACGCCAACCCGCCGGGCTCCAAAATTTCACTATACGGGCCGCCCTGGCGGCGACGCGGAACTGCAACTGGAGCTTAAACTCATTGCTGATGTCGGCTTAGTCGGCTTTCCAAATGCCGGCAAATCGACGCTCATCAGCGTGATTTCGGCGGCTAAACCAAAGATCGCCGATTATCCTTTTACAACGCTTGAGCCAAATCTTGGTGTAGTTGACATGGGCGATTTTCGCACCTTTGTGGTTGCCGACATTCCCGGTTTGATCGAGGGAGCCTCGGAAGGCGCCGGCCTTGGTCACAGATTTTTACGCCACGTTGAACGCACTAAATTGATCCTTCACCTTGTTGATGTCTCGTCTATTTCTGGCCGCGACCCCATCTCGGATTACGAGATCATAAACCGGGAATTATCAAATTACGATGCTAACCTGGGAGCCCGACCTCAAATTATTGTCGCGACAAAGATCGATTCTCTGGACGAACCGGAACGGCTCGATGCGTTAAAAAAACGGGCGAAAAAAGATAAAAAGCCGTTTTTCGCGATCTCATCGGTCACAAATCTCGGCGTAAAAGAATTGGTCAACGCTCTTTCGTCCGCGTTGACAGAATACGAACTTAACGAAGCAGAAAAAAACGAAGCAGCTAATACGGCAATGATTTCCGCCTAATAGCTCCGGCAAGGACCGTGATGCCCATCAAATTAAGTTCGCACAATCTCTTTTAATGAAACGAGTCGCATATTATGGAGGCAGCTTCGATCCGGTGCATTGCGGTCACTTGGCGGTCGCAAAGGCCCTGACAAGCGAATTTTCTCTTGACCAATTGGTCTTTGTGCCGGCGTTTCACGCTCCCCATAAAACCCGGCTTATCCCAACCTCGGCTTACGATCGCTATGCCATGCTTTGCCTTTCGACCCAAGCCGAATCGCACATGACCGTATCAAAAATAGAGATCGATGCTCCTGAGCGGCCGTTCACGATCGAGACATTGTCAAGCGTTACGTCCGACAATCCAAATGACGTGGTGTTTTTTGTTATGGGAGCTGATTCGTGGATGGACATTACGACCTGGCGCGAATGGGAAACGGTTTTGTCGATAGCAAATCATATTGTTGTCACACGGCCGGGTATCGAGATCGGACAAACACATGTGACAAAGCGAATTCGTGAAAATATTATTGATCTTAGGAGCCGAAAGTTTAATAAAAACGCCATCTGCGGTCCCGGAGAATCTAAGATTTACCTTACGGATCTGGTTAATATGAAAGTTTCCGCAACGGAAATCCGTAAAAAAATCCGTCAATTCGACGGGTCGTGGAAAAAAGATGTCACGCCTGAGGTTGCAAATTATATAGAAAAATATCAGATTTATAACTAATGGAAGAAACACAGGAAAGATCGCTCCAGCGTGAAGCGGTAAAAATAGAAATAGCTGAGAAACCAACTCCCTTTGCCGAACTCGACCCCGAAGTCCAACTCGCCATAAGGTGCGCAGGTGATAAAAAAGCGTTTGATCTGGTCGCTCTGGATTTGCGAAATATCACCAGCTTTACCGAATATTTCATTATTGCAAGCGGCTCAAACCAGCGCCAGGTTCAGGCCATTGCGGACGAAATTAACGAGCAAGTCAAGATCCACCACTCGACAAAGCCGGTTCGAATCGAAGGTTATAACTCGGCCGACTGGGTTCTGCTCGATTATGGCGATTTTGTTGTTCATATTTTCAATGGTGAATCCCGCGGATTTTATGATCTGGCACGCCTCTGGCGCGATGCACGGCCTGTCGAGATACCAGCCGACGTTTAGGCTGGCGAAAAGCTAATGAAATTTCGCTTCATCTGGATCGGAAAGACGAAAGACAACAATTATCGGGCGCTGCAGGAGCAATATCTGCAGCGCCTTTCGCATTTTGTAAAATGCGAGGTCGTCGAAGTCCGCGATTCTGCTCCCCACGAAACAAAAGATATAGAAGGCAAACGCATACTGGATAAAGTGAATCAAAGCTCCATTGTCTGTCTCCTCGATGTCACCGGCCGGAGCCTGTCCTCTCCGGAACTAGCGAATCAGGTAGAGAAATGGCAGATCGGCGGGATCAAAGAGGTCTCGTTCGTGATCGGCGGGGCTAATGGCGTGTCCGGCGAGGTTGCCGAAAGTGCCGACTTTAGGGTATCCTTATCGTTTCTTACATTTACGCATGAGATGGCTCGTGTCGTATTGGTGGAGCAGTTATACCGGGCATATACAATAATTAAGGGATTTCCGTACCAGAAATGAGTAAATTGAATTTGAAAGAAGTTAAGGAAAAACTACTTGCCGAACGCGAGTTGTTAATACAAAAGCTGAAAGGTAATGACCTCTCGGTCGACGATTCGGAAACTCCGGATCCCGTCGATCTGGCAGTGCGAAATTATTCTAAGAATGTGATGCTTGCTGTATCTGAGAACGAAAGCCGGCAGCTCGCGTTGATCGACGAGGCCTTATTTAGAATCGAAGATGATGAATATGGTCTCTGTCAGAATTGCGAGAAAGAAATTATGCCCAAACGCCTGGCGGCCCTTCCATCAGCTCGGTTCTGTCTTGATTGTCAGGAGTTACAGGAAAAAGGACTTTTAGACGAAGATTAAACTGCGCGGATTATGTTCAGTGCTGTCCATAATTCTCTCATTTCTTTGATTTATCCGTTCGCATGTCGAATATGCGGCAGCCAGGTGGAAAGTCTTCGTGACGGAATTGCCTGCGGCCAGTGTTGGACATCAACACGGATCTTTAACGGTTCAGAAATGCTCTGCTATAAATGCGGAGCATTTATAGGTAATGAGGCCCAATCTGAACGCGTTAATTGTCACAGTTGTGACGCGGATCATTACGAAGCGGCGATCGCCGTAGGTATTTACGAAAAGGCCCTGTCGGCTACGATCCTCGAACTAAAATCAACCCCGCGATTGCCCGCCCGTCTACTCACCCCTATCGATGAAACTCTGAAACGACACGACCTGTCGATGATGGATATTATTGTTCCGGTGCCGCTCTCAAAAGCCCGAAGACTGGAACGGGGTTTTAATCAAAGCGAGATCATCGCCAACGAGATTGGTCGCCGGATAGGGCTTCCGGTCGATGCGGCAAGCCTTACGCGGATGCGAAACACTCCGATCCATCGCATCGGCATGGACAAAAAAGCACGTCAATTAACCATTCACAACGCGTTCAACGTCACACGTCCAAAGCTTGTTGACGGTAAGAATATTCTTCTCGTCGATGATGTTTTTACATCGGGGGCGACCACGTCAGGTTGTGCAAAGGTCCTAAAACAAAACGGCGCGAAGAGGGTTGTTGTAATAACTCTGGCCCGAGCCGTTTTGCGTTGAGACAAGTTCCCTGCAATTCTCGCGGGCTATTCTAAGCCGATAAAATTGATCCTCGACAGATTGTTTAATAAATTTAAGCTTCGCGAAGCAAATCGATACCGTTTCGACGAAACGCCGAGAAAATAAGTCTGGTTTGTGGGAACGTTTTCGAACTGGTAAAAACCAAACGAGCTGGTCGTCGCCCGTCTCTGCACGCCCTGGGAATCAGTGAGTATGACTACAGCATTTCGCAGACCCAATCCACCCGAGGTAAACACTTGACCCGTGATCGAGGCTTGGGTCGAAATTATCCTTTCAATCGTTCCAGTGTCGCCGATCACATAAATCTCGCCGCTCTCATCTTCGGCAAAACCGACGATTCGACGGGTCGTGTCTAACAGTACCGATTGCTGATTACTGTTCCATAGAAATATTTCACCCGTGCAATAATCGGCATAAACATAGCTGCCGAAGGGCAAACTCCCGCCCGCGCCGCGATAAACAAAACCGCCAGTTATCGAACATCGGCCCGCCGAATGATCATATTGAAATATGGGCGGCGTATGATTTATTGGAAATGCTCCGCCGGCACATTCGTTAAAATTAAGATTTGTACATTGGGTGCCTTCGTAAACGCGCCAGCCGTAATTCCCGCCGAGCGTGATGATATCGACCTCTTCGATCACGTTCTGGCCTACATCCCCAGCCCAGAGTTGCCGGGTCCCGCCTCGATCAAATGAAAACCTGTAAGGATTGCGCATCCCAATGGCAAAGACCTCATCCGCACCGTTGACACCGACAAACGGGTTGTTGGGCGGAATATTATACTGAGGCGTCTGGCCAGCCGGCACATTATTGATATCGAGACGGATGATTTTTCCGAGAAGTTGATTGATATTCTGGGCGTTATTCGACGGATCATTCGCGCTGCCGCCATCGCCCGGGCCGGCGTATAAAAAACCATCCGGTCCGAATGCGACAGTTCCCCCGTTATGATTCGAAAATCCGGGATGCGGGATCGTAATTATGATCTTTTCATTGGTATCGGCGACGTTGGGGTTCGCCTGCGACACAAAATATTCGGCGATTTGAATAGCCCCATCGGGTTGACGGGTGTAATAGACAAAAAATCGACCGTTGACTGAGTACTGGGGATGAAAAGCCAGCCCGAGTAATCCGCGTTCGCCGCCGGATCGTACGCGCGAGGTAATATCCAAGAATGTAGTCGGGCTATTCGACCCGGGCTGAACAACACGGATTATTCCCCCCTGCTGAACAATAAAAAGACGGTTTGATCCGTCACCCGCACCCGTCATAAAAACGGGAGCACTTAAGCCGCTGGTTATATACGGAACCAACTGGATCGCCGTAGTGCCTTGCCCCAAAGCTCCCCCGACAAATACGGTTAACGCCAAAAAACAGATAGACAATTTTCCTTTCACCATTTTTTCTCCCCTCGGATTTCTGACGATCCCGCGTTTACTCCAGAAAAAACAATCCTTATAAACCCAACAAGATCAGAGACAGATTTTAGACGGCGATAACTCGACAAAAGTCTATATCATCGCAGCCGTACAATTGTTATCAAAGCCGATATTGAACATTCCGACGACGAAGTTCGTCATCCTCGTTTTCGAGATTCTGCAAACGCATGGTGACGTCCGCCGTAAGCCGCAAATCGCCGCGGATGCCTTTTTTGAGTTGAAAATGCCCAGCCGCTGCGATCATCGCGGCATTGTCCGTTGAAAGCAGTTTTGACGGAAAATACACCGGCAGATCAAGCTTTTCAGCCGCCGTCCCCGCCGCTTGTTTGAGTGCGAGGTTACAGGCGACACCGCCGGCGACGATCAACGTTTTAGGCCCAAGCTCGGCGGCAAGTTTGCCCAGAGTTGCAATAAGTGCCTTAACGACGGCAGCCTGAAAACTGGCGGCGAGGTCCTTGATCATTTGTGTCGGTTCGTCGCCATTCGCTAAAGGCTGAATATTGTTTTCGCGAATATATCTTGAGACTGCGGTTTTTAGTCCACTAAAACTTAGATCCGGTCGTCCGTCGGATATTTTGGCCTGCGTAAATTTTACTTTTGTGGGGTCGCCCTTTCGGGCCAACCTTTCGATGGCGGGGCCACCTGGGTAACCAAGTCCGAGCATTTTTGAAACTTTGTCAAAGGCCTCGCCCGCCGCATCGTCGCGGGTTCGCGAAACGACTTTGTACGATCCCTCCTCGGGAATATAAAAAATATTCGTATGGCCACCCGAGACGATCAGTGCGAGAGCGGGATATTCAACCTGTGGATTCTCAAATACAACAGAGTAAACATGGCCCTCGATATGGTTGACGCCCACAATGGGAATTTCAAGTGCGTAGGCCAGAGATTTTGCATAGCAAACGCCGACCAGCAGCGAGCCGATCAATCCAGGGCCTTGCGTGACGGCGATTGCTTCAATATCCGAGAGCGATAAATTTGCTCGCGACAGAGCTTCGTCGACTATCGGTTCGATCTTTTCCAAGTGTTCGCGCGATGCGAGTTCGGGTACGACGCCGCCCCACGGGCGATGCATATCAATTTGCGAGGCGATAACGGAGGAGATGATCTCGCGTCCATCCCTCACAACTGCCGCAGCCGTCTCGTCACATGAACTCTCTATACCCAAAACCAGCATAGCTCTAGCTTAGCAAAAATCCGATGAAAAGTGTTTTTGGCGAACAGGCCGTTTGCGGCGTCCGTTCCGACGAATCGATTTATTCTGGCCGACGGCGTAAAATATTCCAAAACACAGTTCGCAAATTTCTCAAATTATGAAAAACCGTCTCACAAAAACCGCGTATCTCAAATATTTGACGTGCCCGAACGAATTCTGGCTCTCGCAACAGCCGTCCACTGTCAAAACCGAGCCAGATACGCTTGAATATGAGCATCTTCGCCAACAGGGTTACGATGTCGAGCGCTATGTAAAACAGCTCGACCGTTTTCAGTCGAACCCTGAAATTCACATCGATTTTCAGCGTGTCTTTCAAACAGCGGATCTCTATGCCAAAAGTGATGCCGTCGTAACCCACCTATCGACCGGCGTCATAGATATCTATGAAATTAAGTCGTCCTCGAAGGTAAAACCCGAGCATCTCGAGGACGTGGCCTTTCAAAAGATCGTCGCCGAGCGAAAAGGTTTTGCTGTCGGCAAATGCCATCTCGTCATAATGAACGGCGACTATGTCCGACACGGCGAGATAGACGCTGAACAGCTTTTCATCGTCGAAGATGTGACCTCAAAGGTCACGGAAATGATCTCGGCAACCGAAGAACAGATTGCTGCGGCAATCGAATATGCCGATAGCGAGCCGGTCGCTTCACTCCTGGATTTTTGTCCGGAGAAACTCAACTGCGAATTTATCAAGCTCAATTTTCCCGGCCTACCGGATTACACGGTCTTTAATATTTCCCGTATAAATAAACCCAAGTTAAAAGAATTGCTCGAACTAGGCGTCATCAATGTGCATGATATACCAGAAGGATTTAAGCTTTCTCCTAAACAGCAGATGCACGTCACAGCCGCCAAAACGGGGCGTCCGATTATCGATCTTAAACAAATTGCAGAGCGGATCGACAGTTGGCAGTATCCGCTTCATTTTTTAGATTACGAAACGTTTAGCTACGCAATTCCCCAGTTTGATGGTGTAAAGCCGTTTCAACAGATGTGTTTTCAATATTCGCTGCACACGATCGAACGGCGTGGAGAGGAGCCAAAGCATTCCGCCTTCCTTTCCCGCGGCGAAGATGGCCTGCCGCCCCGGGCGATGGCCGCGCATTTACAGCAGGCGATGGCCGGCCGGATCGGAACTGTGCTTGTGTGGTATGAGTCATTCGAAAAAACACGCAATACCGAAATGGCAGCGATGTTTCCTGAATTCGCCGCGTTCTTTGAAGAAGTAAATTCAAAGACTGCCGATCTGATGAAGATATTTTCCGAGAAGCTTTACATCCATCCTGACTTCAAAGGCCGCACTTCGATCAAGAAGGTCCTGCCTGTTGTCGTTCCGAAATTGTCTTATGCCAGTCTTGGGATCGGCGATGGATTGACGGCGACGATAAGCTGGTTTCGCGCCATGACATGGGACAGTATGGACGAGGAAACA
>JBGTCS010000062.1:0-9953 GCA_041748715.1 Pyrinomonadaceae bacterium
GGAGCGGAGCGACGAATTGCCCGCAACGATGGCCGACCACGCGCGCGGCCGCCAAACTGATTGGGCTCCGAGCAAGAACCGCGTATGATTTTGCGAATCGGCGAGGAGCGAGTCGAGCCGAGCTTCAGCTCCAAAATAGCAAACCATTTCGCTTGTTCGCCTCGCGTCGGCCTCAAACTCAGCCACAACATCACCAAGCCGCTCGATCGAACAAACAGGAGCACCGACAACTACACGAATCTGACTCGCCGACACATAACCGACAACTGCGTCCGCTTCCGCAGAAAACCATCGTTTGATACCCGGATTGATTATTTGAAATGAAGTTGAGTTCCAACCGAGAGAAAGAATAAGTTCACGGGCGCGGGCGATGTCAGGATTTTCGGCTTTGGTCATTTTTCCAACTATTCGGGAATTCGTGGCTTAATTTTGCCACGAATTCACGGATACGCAGATACGCTCCCTCATTTCGAGTGTTCTGGATCGCCGAACTGCGATCTTGGCGGTTTGAAGATATTGCAGCACTAATCGTCCCGCTTCCTATCTATTTGGCAAAATAACGTACATCGGGAAAGGTCTCAAAATGCTCATCCTGCGTCCAGAGTGTCGCTTCGAACCTCAAGGCAGTCGCATAAATTATACTATCAGCCAAAGGCAGTGGGTACCGAGCGGCGTCCATTGAAAGTGATAAATCAAGATCCACGACACGGCCTACTTGCATGGTGCTGGCGATTTGGAATGCATCATCTTCGCCACGTTCGCGAAGCACTTTCTTAAATACTTCGTAGATGGAGATAACGGGAACTACAAGATTCTCAGTGTCTTCGATTGCGTCAGCGAACAGCGAAGCACGATCTGTATCAGTGAAATACTCGAGCCAACCAGACGAATCGACAACATTGGCCCCATTCATACCCGATCATCCTCTCGCTCGATCATCGTATCCATCCCGCGAAGAAACCCTCGCATATCTTTTACCGCCCTGACCGGTATAAGCTCCACCCGATCCGAAAAGCGTAAAACACGCAACTTCTCCCCGGGCGTCAACTGTAGTTCTTCTCGAATGGCCTGTGGTATAACGATCTGAAATTTAGATGATAGTGTGACGGTATTCATATCGATGCCCTATTGTAGAACGGTATGGCGATCGATGCAAGACTATTTTACGGCTGAGACGGTGCGCTCTTAATTCCCAGTCTTCAACACAGTCCGGAACGCCATTTTTGCGAGTTTCCAGGTGCGGTCCCAATCGATCTTGCCGCCGTCGTCGCGTCCGAGCAGCTTGCTGACGAAGACTTTGCGAAAGTCGTTGCCCTCGCGGCGAAGCATGAATTCTTTGGCGAACGGCTTGGCTGTTTCAAAAAAATTAAATTCCGGATCGGTGACGATGCCGATGCCCTCGAGCGTCATCAGGGCACGCATGATGTATGTAAAATTTGACGGCAGCCGAAATGGATAATCGTACATGACATCGGCCAGATCGTAGGTCAGCTCCTTGAAATTTACATCCTTTAATTTGAGATTAAAATGAAACTGGAACATCTTTTCGACGACCGGTTTTACAATCTCGGGGCTGGTTCCGGGTTTGAGAAAATCGAGTGCGATCAGATCCTCGGCGATGCCGGCCGGGTCTTTGGCGACGACGTGAAAAAACGCGTCGATCATCTTTGCCTGCAGCTCAGGCGGGATGCGTCCGACCATGCCAAAATCAAAAAACGCCAGACGCCCGTCGGGCATCACCAGCAAATTGCCGGGATGCGGATCGGCGTGGAAAAACCCGTCCTCGAGGAGCTGTTTCAAATATGTCTTGATCAACAGCCGATTTACCTTGGCGGGTGAAATATTATTGCGTTCCTGTTCCTCGATATCGGTGACCTTTGTGCCGTGGATAAATTCCATCGTCAAAACCCGTGGCGTTGTCGCGTTCCAGTAAATCGTCGGCACGTGGATATTCGACCAATTCTTAAAACTATCGTGAAATCGTTCAGCATTTCGCCCTTCGGCCGCGTAATCCATTTCCTCGTGGATCGTGACGTCAAATTCGCGAAGCATACCGGCCCAGTCGGCATTTTCATTCAACCGCGGAAACCGTTCGGCAAATTTTGCGACTTTTTTTAGAATGACGATATCGCCGCGGATAGTGGCGTCGAGATTTGGACGCTGAACTTTTACGGCAACTTCTTCGCCCGTGTGAAGCCGGGCCCGATATACCTGTCCGAGCGATGCGGCGGCGACGGGTTCGAGTTCGAATTCGGCGTAAACCTCGTTGATCTTGCGCCCGAGTTCATGCTCGATGCGGGCAAACGCGATGTCATTTGGAAACGGAGGCACGCTGTCCACCAATGTTCCAAGTTCCTTAACAAACGGCAGTGGCAGCAGATCGGCACGGGTTCCCATCGACTGGCCGATCTTGATAAACGTCGGGCCAAGCTCGATCAATTTTTCTTTTAGCCAGACGGCCTGTTTTTCCTGATTAGCTTCTTTGTTACTCGAATTACCGACAAAAAATCGTCGAACCATCCTGAGGGTGTTCTGCAAAAACCAAAGCCGGATCGCGTAAAGTTTCTCGCCGTACACCGCAAGGCGAGTCAGCCGATACGCTCGTTTCAGTCGCTCTTTTTTTTGTTTGATCTGTTGAGCTTGATGAATATCGAGCTGATCGAGATAAAGATATAGCGAGAGCATCCCGATAACACGCGAGATCTCAAAAAGCCGCCAATATCCGCGCAGTCCGCGAAATTTACCCGCAACATCGTCCTCGACCTTTTCCAGCAACGGCTCATTCGTGACATTTTTAGAGATGGCGAGATTACGAGTCTGAACAAGTTCGTGAACTCCGTTGTCATTGATGTTCGCGTGTTGTTCGCCAAGGGTCACATTTTGTGCGTCGTTCAAATTTTTCATTCTGTCTCTTTCGGGATTATTAACATTAATCGGCAAGCCCTCTACATAGGTTCGACAACGCGGCAAAACGAAACTAGCTTACTTTCTGCCCAAACTGCAAAATATAGCTATTGTTGTCATAAATGGCGAATTCACGCATACCCCCTTCGAACTCTTCGAAGCCGTAGCAAATTTTTGCTTTGCCATCGACCTTTTATCTCAGTTCTCTGCATTAACGCAGTCGTAGCAAAAAATAGCCACGGATGCACTAATTTCTTACGGCAATATTTCAAAAGAAACGCAATGCTCTGGACGAAACATCTGAAAATGACGACGATCGATCGTCAGGATTTTAACGATATTAAGCCGCTCTGCAATAGCGACGATACAGGCATCAACAAAATCAATGTTGGCGTCGTTGTATTTGCGAACGATCTCGGCGGAATGCGAATAGTCTGTACTAGTCGGAGTTTCAAGAATAAAGTCGGTTTTTGATAGTTCGTCGAGAAATTTCCCTAGTGAAATCGGTCCGAGATACTTCGAAACAAAATAAGCCACTTCTGTGACTGCGGGTATCGGAAGATAGATCGGCTCTCGTATCGTCGCGAAAACAGAAGACACCGATTGATGAAACTCATCGGTTTCATCAATAAAAGCATAAAGGAACCCCGTATCGAGCAGAAACGCCATCAACGAATACTGAACCCTTCAGTTGAGTCAAAATCCTCTGTGTAAAGAATCTCTTGGGTGCGGGATGAAATATCATTACGTCCACTGGAAAACATTCCCTTCATTCGCAGGAACGGTCTTTCTGCTTCGTTTGTCTTGTCGTTATCCTTCTCATTTTCGGCAGAAGCAAAGCTTTTCTCAACAAACTCCTCGACAAAATCAACGATAGGCTTGCCGTTCGCCCGTTCTTGTATTTTCTCAATAACCGGGTCGGAAACTGAAATGGTTATATCCATAACATCACCTCACAACAAATCTAGCATATTCTTTACGCCCGAGTGCCGGAAATAGTTCCTCGCCCGCCGGGTGTCCTTTTCGATCTGAGCTTTTAATTCATCGATCCCGCTAAATTTTCGCTCGTCCCGAATTCGATGCAAAAACCGGACACGGAGTACGTCGCCATATAGGTCACCGTCAAAATCGAAGATATAACTCTCGATCGAAGGCTCGGCTTCGTTCTCAAATGTGGGGCGTACACCGATGTTGGTAATGCTCTTGCGCCACACGCCGTTGATCAAATTAGCCGTAGCATAAACGCCGAAACGCGGAATAACGCGGTTGTGAGGTTTAAGGTTTGCGGTCGGAAATCCGATCGTATGCCCCCGGCGATTGCCGCGAA
The DNA here is from genome assembly GCA_041748715.1 of Pyrinomonadaceae bacterium. Classification (GTDB taxonomy): domain Bacteria; phylum Acidobacteriota; class Blastocatellia; order Pyrinomonadales; family Pyrinomonadaceae; genus OLB17. The sequence goes on from JBGTCS010000062.1 coordinate 4,232, forward strand.
TGATAACGCCCTCGACACCGTATGGTCGGCCCAACATTCGCCGAGCAAGATTTATACGGCCTTCGATCAGCAGTTGGCGGATCTTTGACGAACTGATCCGCTGGCCGCGAACCTGGACCTCATCGACCTCGTCCGCAATGAATCCGAGCTGGCTGCTCATCTTTTTCAAAAGCTCGATATTGCCGCCGCGATTCTTGCCAAATTCGAATCCTTTTCCGAGATAAACCTCTTTTGCATGGAGCCGGTCATGAATAATCGTCGAAAGAAAATCCTCGGCCGGCTGTGACGCAAATTCACGGTCAAACGCAATAACGATTGCCTGTTGAATTCCGAGAACCTCGAAGTTGGCAAGGCGTTGGTCAAGGGTCTGCAGCAGCGGCGGAGCTGACTCAGGATGAAGAACGGCACGCGGATGCGGGTCAAAAGTGATCGCGGTCGCGACGGCATTTACGGCCCGGGCCCGTTCGACAACGGTTTTCATGATTCGCTGGTGTCCGAGGTGCAGTCCGTCAAAAACACCAAGCGTCAAAACCGTCGGCCGTTGAATACTCGCGTTTTCCGTTCCGTGAAAAATCTTCATCTTATTCAAAATGTTATTTTAGGCGGAGATAATAGGCAAACTGTACCACCAATCGACTATTTTTGATCTGGGAGAAGTTTTTTCATTTCAGCAAAGGTCAGAATTCGGTAAGCGGGATCATTTGTTTTGCTGTAGTTTTCGCTGTGATGCAAGGCGGGATAATTTTTAGCCTTCATTTCGCCGTCGAGCTTTGCCCAGGCTTTATGGTCGAGGCTGCCGATCGGTTTTTTCTTTAGACGCTTTCCGAGTTCGTTCCATGCGGCGGCAAAATTTTTGCCATCGGATCGGTAATCGCGGCTGCTTGCAAGGAATGCATTAAGCAGGTCGTCAGATTTGCCACCATTCGAGCGAAAAGGCCTTAGATTGAGCCGGCCGATCTCGCCGCCTGGACATAGCGGTTCCCAAACAGGTTCATCCGGTTTTGCCACGCCAAGCGTCTCCCATTCGCCCGTCAACCATTTACGGGCCGCTTCCCCGCTTGGGGCGGCATGCTCACCGCCGCGCGTCGCCTGAAAGGTCCATTTATAAGCGTCGTCGATGGCGATGTTCTTATCCGCCTTCCATTTTGGGATCGCAAAGTCCATCAAAGCGGAAGGCAGACACGAGATCAATAATGCAATAGCCAGAAGGTTCATGTGATCTGATATTAAAACAATTTCGGCATCTGAGCCGCGAAAAACTCCGATTCCAACTGCTCGATCACTTCGCCGATCTCTTTGACCGCCGCGATGCTCGCCTTCTTTTTCGAATCGCCCTCGATGCTCGGCTCGATGAGCTTCATATTGAGGCTAAAATGCGATCCTTTTGGCGGATAGTTCGAAAATCCTTTTTGCATCGGGCTTCGCAGATACATACACAGGACGCGGGCGTTCTCGAGCGAACTCAGGATCTTGCCGGTGCCAAAACGAAGGCGGTCGGTCCTGAACCGGCCGTCGCGGCTTCGCTGTCCCTCGGGAAAGATCAAAACAATATTCCCTTTGGCGAGCAAATATCGGCACAGATTTAGGACGGCATTTTTATGGGCGGGTGAACCCTGCCGGTCAAGAAATATGCATTTCGTCAAATAAAGTACCGCGTGATAATGCAGCTTTTTCTTAAAGAAATCGCCGGCCGGGACGTTCCACGTAAAGGCCTTATAATTGAACAGATACCAAAAATTTGAGGCCAGAGCCCAGATTATTATTGCCGAATCGATAAACGTCAGATGATTTGCACAAATCACAAGCGGCCACCCGCCGCTCTGCTTTTCGCGCCAGATCTCTTTAAATTGGCGGCGGATCGCAGCCATATTCTCGATGCGATAGCCGCGAACATACTTCATCATCCCAACGAGCAGACCACCGACCGGCAAAAGCAGAACGCGGCACAGATTCGCCTGAAAGCGCATCTTCTCGATCTGCCATGCCGGCGGCTCGTTGATACGGCCCGCTTTTTTGGCGGATTTTATTAATTCGATAAGTCTTTCGGCTCGAAGCATTAATTATTTACCCAAGTTCTGATTACCGGCACCGAAAATATTCTTTGGATCAAGACCGTTCTTGATCTCGCGTTTCCATTTCAGAGCGGTTTCGGACATTATTTCCGGCAGATACGACTCGCGAATTTTACCCACACCGTGGTGATGTGACAGCGAACCGCCGCAGCGCAGGATCTCGTCGCGGGCAATATTTTCGAGTTCGAGATAGACCTCGGATGGATTTTCCACACCTTTGTAATAAAACCCGAAGTAAAAATAGATCGCCACACCAGTCCGGTAAACCTGCGTTATACGCGACGTGACAAACGGTTTGCCGGGCAGCCCGCGTTTTGCGTATTCCTCGCGAAGAACGCGTTTGACGTTATCGCAGATCGCCAGGGCATCGCTCCACGAACATGACGTTTCGAACGACTCGGCAATGATGTAGTAATTCATCAAAAAATCGCGGATGTAGGCGATCGAATAGGTCAATTGATAACCGCGGCGGCCGTTTTCGGCACCGGCTTTCATACCGCCGTGTTTGGCGGCGATGCGGTAAATGTCCCGCTGTTGCCGGGCGACCTCGTTACGCGTTCCCTCGAAAACCAAGGTCAGTGCCACCATTTTGTACGGATCAAACCCTTTGATCTTTGTAACAAAAAACTTTTCGACGCTGCTTTTCCAAACTTTCATTCCCGTGGACGCGGGTTTTAAGGCAAGGCCAAACTGGAACTGCAAATTATCAACCAATCGCACGCTGGCCGGCGGTGTCGCGTTATGCGTCATCTCCTGCATAAATGCGTAGCCGTCCTCGTAACTCGGAAACAGTACCGAACCATATTCCTGAGCCTCGGGCAGCGGAAAAAGTTTGACGACGGCAGATGTGATGATGCCGAGCATTCCCTCGGAACCGAACATCAGGCGGCGCAGGTCCGAGCCGACGGATTCGCGCGGAGCGGCGGTGGAGCGGGTCAATTCGCCGTCGGCGGTCGCGACGGTAATATCGATAACGATGTCCTCGATATTTCCGTATTTGTTCTTTTTCATTCCGCTGGCGTTGGTAGCGATCCAGCCGCCGAGCGTTGAAAATTCAACACTGTCGGGCTCGTGGCCCATCGAGACACCGTATTTCGCCAGCTGCGACATGATGTGACGGCCGACGGCACCGGCCTCGATGCGGGCCATCATATTTTCTTTGTCGATCCACAGAATCCGGTTCATCCGCCGCATATCGACGGTTACGATGACCCGTTTTTCATCATTCCGGCACCGCAGAGCATCGGTCACATTTGTGCCGCCGCCAAAGGGGATGAGCACGGCATCGTGTTCTTTCGCCGCCGCGATCAAAGCTGAAACCTGGTCCTCGCTTTCGGGATAAACGACCATATCCGGGACTCTGCCGAGGCGTTTGTGCTTGATCGCGTACATCTCTTCCTGCGTGTGGCCGTGGCCATGACGCAGACGGTTTTCGCCATCGGTGTCGATCTGGGTCTCGCTGAGAAATTCCCGCAAGACGGCCGAAAAAGCCTTTGACTCGACAGGAACAGGTATTTCGGTCGGATACGAAGTTTTATGCTGATCGCCCGCATCGATATCGACGGCCAGCGTTTCGCGGATCCAAGGTAGCAGCCGTGGCAATTCCTTTCCGCTCAGCTCGTACCGGCTGCCGACTATCTCAACGACATCGCGTTCGTTGATGGCAAAGTTTGTGTCGCGAAAGCCCCAATTTTCAAAGCTTTCCGCCTCATCGGACCCGATTTCGATTGGCTCCGGGTAAATCAATTTATTCTTCATAGATCCAATAGTCTCTCTTTTTTCTTCTTTGCAACTCTGCGTCTCGGCGGCGGAAATCTCTTAAAAGCTCCCGCAGAGACGCAAAGAGGGGATTGCCGGTAAAGGAATTTGCTTGCCTGTTGAGTATGCAGCTCCGGTTGGGGAAATGATTGAACGTTTCTGCTATTTGAGAAATGAAATAACAGAACTTTCTTTGATCAGAGCCGACGGGGCGATACCGAGCATTCCGCGAAACGTCCGGGTTAGATGGGCCGAATCGGAAAAGCCTGCTTCGTGAGCGGTTTCGGTTAAAGATTTACCTTGTGCCAAAAGGTGCATAGCATCGCGAAGCCGCAGCCACAACAAATAACGGCGAACGGGAATTCGCACATTTTCAGTAAAAAGATGTGAAAAGCGGCTTTCGGACAATTCGACGCCGGCCGCGATCTCCTGAACCGAAACGCCTTCTTCGCGGCTCGACCTTATCCATTCGATACTCTGGGCGACGCGGCTGTCGATCGGTGACGTTTCGTCCGTCGCGATGGCCGCAACCATCTGAGTGCAAATATTTTCTATCGAGTCGACGTCAGCCAATCGCTCTTCGAAACCCGAAAAAATAGTCTGAATCTCGCTGACAGCATCAGTGCTTAACCCGACGATTCCCTTTTGAGAGAAACCCGGTGAAAGCGGTTGGGCGAGCTTGGCCTCGGGGACGAGCAGAAGCATTACCATTTTATTGTGCCGCCCGTCGATAGCGTGCGGCTGGCCGGGCGAAATGATCGCTGACGTGTAATCGGTAAATGGGTCACTATCAGAAGTTCGCAGTCCGAAATTGCCGTCAAGAGCGACACAGACCTTGATCGCTGGCGATTCGTGCAAAGAGGCGCTGGCCGCAAGGCCGAGAAATATCGCCTGTTCATCCCAAACCAGAACCCGCCCGCGCCAATTCGGATCGCTAATTGGATGACCGTCGGAGTTCTGAGTCATTGTAAAATCTATGGTCTAAATGTGTGAGGTCAAATGAAAAGGCCACTAATGCACGAATAAGAGCCAAACGAAACCAAAGCTTTGCAGCATATAATCTGAAAATTCGTGAATTCGTGGCTAACTTAACCGCCGTCATCAATCGCCGAGATGCTTGCCTGGGATCAAGTAATTTTGGACATAATCGGCCACGGCCGCATCGAGAGCGGACGTTTCGGCCGCGTACCCGGCCTTGCTGATCCGCGTCAGATCGGCCTGCGTGTGGTATTGGTATTTTCCGCGAAGCTGCTCTGGCATATCGATGTATTGGATATTCGGCTCGCGGCCCAAAGCCTTGAATGTTGCGTCGGCGAGTGCATTCCAGGTCGCCATCCGGCCCGATCCGACATTGAATAACCCGCTGGTTTTATTCCCCATAAAATGCAGCGTCATATCGACCGCATCTTTGACATAAACAAAATCGCGGCCAAATTCGCCGTCTTTGAATTCGGGATTATGGCTTTTAAACAGCCCGAGCATACCGGTCGCGTTTATCTCGTCAAACGCCTTGTTTACCAACGAACGCATATCGCCTTTATGATTTTCATTCGGGCCAAAAACGTTAAAATATTTCAGACCGACGATCTTTTCAAACATCTGGTTACGGGCTGCGTATTGATCAAACAAATGTTTTGAGTATCCGTAAACATTGAGCGGCCTCAGATTATTGAGTTCGTCCGCTCCGTCGTTCATCCCGGCCGAACCATCACCATATGTCGCAGCCGACGAAGCGTAAATAAACCGAATATCATTCCCAACCGCAAACTCGGCAAGGTCCTTTGTGTACTGATAATTATTGCGGAACATGTAGTCCGAATCGGTCTCGGTCGTCGATGAACATGCTCCTAGATGAAAGATCGTCCGGGCGTTTCCGAATCCGCCCAGTTCAT
>JBGTCS010000063.1:0-4899 GCA_041748715.1 Pyrinomonadaceae bacterium
TTAAAACCGGAAAAGAGGTCTCATCTATATTTCAGATTCGAAGTCTAAGCATAGGGACAGACTCATCTTTTCCGAGCAATTATCTAGCGTCCAAGATAATTGCAAAAGGGGTTGATTATCAAGATACAAGCATAGGGTGCAAAGTAGCGAAGCGGAACGAAACCCTATGTTTTCAATACCTGCCATTCGCTCGCCAAAGTTGAGTAACAGGCATAATGCGGTCCATTGCGGAATACCAAATATACCGAATTCGAGGCGCGGGCGTAGATTCTTCCATTTTGTTCGTCAACGTCGGCGACGGGAGATTTCACACTGATTCACAGGGTTTCACCCTGTGCTATATCGTTTTTCGGCGTTGGCGACGGGGCCAACGAGCATTACGTTAAATCCGAAGTGAGGTGGCAACACCGATGGCTGCGTGGCACCGCCCTCGCCACCTGAACTCAAACTGTACGGACCTCGAGATCGGAAAAGTCATTCCGTGAACGTAAGCAAAAAAAGACCGGAGCGAATAAGCCCCGGCCTTGTTTGATAACAACGAATTTGTTCGTCTGCTACGGCGTAACGCCCATTCCAAAACTCTGACGCCACGCGTCACCTTCTTTCGTATAGATGCTGACATACCAATCCGTCGTGATCGGCTGCCCTTCGCACGTACCGTCTCCGCCGCCTTTATACGTCAGCATCGAAACGTCACTTGTCAGCGAGACTGACTGAGCGTCACTGAGCCAATAGCTCTTGACCTCGCACTTGTTCTCTGTAGCCCAAGCTTTGAGGATGGCATCACGATCGCGGCGGCCCTCGCCTCCGTAAAAGAAGAAGTCCTTTCCTAAGACATCTTCGAGGCCCTTACTGTCTTTGGTCTTCCAGGCTTCCCAGAGTGCCTTTTCAACCGTCAAAAGAGCATCGGTAGAGTCATCGGGCTTGGCTTCCTCTTTCTTCGCCTCGTCCTTCTTGGCCGGTGCCGCCGGTTTTGGCGGAGCCTTCGGATCTGTTACCGGTGTCTCGGCATAAAACGCGGCCTTCCATTTGTCGCCTTCGCGAACGTAAACACTTGCCGACCAAACATCAGCCGGTCCCTTCTTTCCGTCGCAGGTGTAATCCTGAGTTCCTTTGAATGTCAAAACTGCAACATCGGGCCCAACCATGTGCATTTCATCGTCTGAAAGCGAGTAGTTCTTGATCTCGCATTTTTGCTCCGTATACGACTTGACAGCAGCCGCTTTGTCCATCCGGCCGGTGGTCCCGAGCGAGACGTATTTCTCAGTCGAGTTTTCCTCGGTCCATTTGGCATCCCGGTTCTTCCATGCTTCCCAAGCATCTTTTTCAAGCGTCATGAGAGAGTCTTTTGTCGGAGCGGCGGCCGTTGGTTTGGCCGTATTGGTATCTCCGGCGTTGGAATTGTTTGCCGCCGGAGCGTTATCGGCTGGCGCTCCGCATGCTGCGAAGACGAACGCTGCCGAAGCCGTTAGTGCTAATTTCAAGATTGTTTTCATAATTTTTCCCTCTGAATTTTGATATTTACGTCCGAGTTTCTGCTACCAAATTCTAGCTGTGTGCGTTCATTTTTATTGCGAATCAGATCCGTTGTCAAGCCTGCGGACGTGAGGTCGCGGCAGAGCCGAATCAAAAGAAAAAAGCCGGAACGTGCGCCCCGGCCCAGCTAAGCAATACGTTCAAAATCAACGAGCGGGTAAATTTATTCCAAAGGCCCATTTCCACGCATCGCCGTCCTTAACATAGATCGACGTGCCCCAAATTGGTCCAACCTTCTGGCCGAAGCATGTGCCGTCGGCAGCGCCGTTAAATGTCAGGATGCCGGCAGTCGGCGAAAGCATCGTACCCTCGGCGTCGGTGACGCTGACGCTCTTAACATCGCATCCCGGCCCGGTCCAGTCTTTCACCGCATCGGCCTTGTTTGCGAAGTACGTGCCAAATATATTTATAAATGAAATATCTTTGGCCGTCAGATCCTCGATCTTTTTGGCGTCGTTCGTTCTCCATGCTTCCCAAACGGCCTTTTCGACCGCGAGCATCGCGTCGGTTTCGGGATCCCCGGCCGAGGGTTTAGCTTCTTCCTTTATAGGCGCCTCCTTGTTGTCTTCCGGTTTTGCCGGCGCGGCTTTTGGATCGACGATCGGGGCTTCGGCGTGGAAGGCTCCTTTCCATTTATCGCCTTCGCGGACATAAACGCCCGCCGCCCAACTGTTAGCCGGGACCTTTTGTCCGCCGCATGTGCCGTCAACGGTTGTCTTATAAGTTAATAGCGCCGCATCCTCACCGAGCGGCGTCATCTTTTCGTCGGACAAAGCGTAACTCTTGATCTCGCAATCGGCGCCGGTGTATTCCTTTGTCGCCGATGCCTTATCGAGCTTGCCGGACAAACCATAGACGACAAACTTGTCTGAAAGAAATGTCTCCCAAAACTTCGCATCCTTAGACTTCCAAGCTTCGTATGCAATCTTTTCGAGAGTTACGAGTTCATCCTTTGTAGGTGCCGCCGGATCGGTCTTTGCATCTGTGTTAGATGTGTTAGCTGTGTTAGCTGTGTTTGAATTGCTCACCGGTACATTTCCGGCGCATGCCGAGAAAACGAGAGCGGCTGCCGCGGTTAAAACAAAATACTTTATATTGGTCATAATTTTTCTCCTCAAGAATTCAGGGCCAAAGTCCTTACTGATCTAAGGCGTCTATGGGCGTTCGTACCCTCCCGCTTCGACCACAACACTCACGCCACTGGCGCCAACCGCGGATTCGCAAAAAGGCATACTCGAAGGCAAAGGTGCGGGGCCAAGCAAAGACGACGAAGTATGGCTGTCAGGTATACCGAATGGGCGAGGTTCCGACTTCGAACTTGTGGACCCCCTTCTCGCACTCGTTTGCAGAGCGTACCAACGTCACATCGTACCCGATTTGTCAGCCCGTGGTTGCAGCAAAACGCAACTTATCAAAGACAGCGAAAAACAAACTTAAAAAGCTTTATTCATCGGTTCGATTCCGATCGCTCCCTCCAACCTATCAATAACTTACAACAATTACGGTTTTTACCGCGCTAGCGGTGCTATGAATTTAGCCGTGCGTTTCAACGCACGGAGAGTCAAGAGTATATCCCAGCCGCGTCAGAGACGACTGAAAATTATCCACGCTATCAATCGTCGCTGACGCGACGGACAATCCTTAAAAAATTACCGTGCGTTGAAACGCACGGCTAAAAGCTAAGCGACTGAACCATACACACTTTTAGTTAAATTCAAATTTCCGGCAGAACGCAGATCACTGCGACTGGAAGACGAGAATCGCCGAGAGGGCAATTTTAGTCAGGATTGTTTGTGGAATTGAACTAACGACTAGTAACCAGGCCCGCCGTTTTTTGTCCCTGGAAATTCATGCATATGGGACTGTATTTTACGCGTGTTTAGTTGTCTCATTGATCCGCCGGCTTTTTATCAACCACGCTAGGTACGCGCCTGCCACTATGTCATAGGTCCCACAGAATGCCGACCAAAAATCTGGCACGCCCGGATTGGTAATGATCAATCCGTGCACGAGATCAAACAGGCCGTGGCCGACTAGTGCCGCCGCAACGATCCAAAGCGACGACCTGAATCCATATACCGCAGCCGCAGCGAATACAGTGCCCGCCAACGCCTCGATGAAGATAGCTTGTGAAGATCCTCCGATGACCGCAAACAGCACATATAAAAAAGCGATGACGATCATTACGGTTGGATAGAAGGCGCGGTCACGATCCAGACCAACCCCAGTCGCAAACAGTCCCACCGCAAGCGCAAGAAACGCTCCGATCAGTACGGCCATAATCCCCTCCTCTTTTTATTTGAGGTCTTCCCGACCACCTGGAATGCTACGTTTTTTCCCGTGCTCATTTCCCGACCGTGCTTCGTCAGTACGGTTTACTCGATCCACGTGAGCCCCGACGAATCCAAAACCCATTTGCCGTTTTGCTTTTCATATTTCGCCGTTCCGCCCTGATAGACGATTCGAAAATTAACCGACGCCGTCGTACGTTCGTTATCAAACACAATTGAATATACATGAGGGTGCGTCAGTACATGCCAGCCGCCCCAATGGCCATGATACAGCCGTACATATTGCGAAAGAAACTCCATCCGTTTCTTGCTTTCACCCTTTGCGCGAGCCGGATTCATAATCCCCCCGGTGGCAAAAGGAACTGACTCGTTTCCAAGAAATTTCAGAAGTTCATCCCGTCGGCTCTTGCTGAGATAAACCGCCTTTGCCGCTTCAAAATTCAACCGCGGACGAAATTCCAACTCGTCGCACTTATCCGATGGATCGCCAACAATATCTTTGCCCTTCCCGATACACACTTTTAGCGCATTCTGTGCGATTACAAACTTAACTGCAGCGTACTGATCACTTCCCCACTCGGGATTTGCAATCCGCTTTAAGTCAAAGGGATTGTAAAAATCTTCAAACACCGCGTATGCGTCACGCTCAATATCAGTTTTGTTTCGGAGTTCCTCAATTGATATAGGTTTTGATTCCGCATGCCATTTGGTGAAGTAATTCATGAGTTGAACTTTTGAGTTTCTTTTGTATGCCTTTTCAAGATCTGCCTTCGGAAACGCCGTAACAACGGAAGAAATTAAGACAATCACAATTGATAATAATTTCAGTTTCATTTATTAACTCCCGACTTAAGTCCGCGTTGCGGAACGATTCAATAAGCATCGGAGATGCGGCATATGGTAGCCCCGGGTGGAGCAAAGCGTAACCCGGGGTTCCGATCAAACAATTCAATAGCCCCGGCGGGGCGACATACCGATCATCCATGTCGTCTGCTTGCGCAGAAAAGATCTTTGTTTGCGCAAGTGGACGGCATATGAATAGCCGTACCTGTTTCGCCCCCCCCGGGGGCCC
>JBGTCS010000064.1:0-24875 GCA_041748715.1 Pyrinomonadaceae bacterium
GCCCACACCGTTGATCCGGAGGTTGCCATTTGTGTCGGCGTTGAGCGTGGTGACCGGCGTTCCATAAACGGTCGACGAAAAGCCGCTCGGGAGCGGAATTGAAACGACGGCATCATCGTCTGCACTGCCCGTGACCAGAACGCCGCCCGTCGGTATCGTGGATGTCGACGAAACAAACGCATAATTTGGGTCGGCCGGCATGCCGACGACCAGCGGAATATTAAAAACCGCCGGCGAGGCACCGCCAGTATAATTTACCGTCAGAGTAAGGTTGATCGTCGTCCCACATGCAATACCGCTGGCTGTCGAGACTTGAAACGGTGTCGAATTGACCTGCGTCGCCCCGCTCCCGGCGATGTTGCCGTATGCCGAACTACCCGTCGATATGGCTACGCCCGATGTATTTGTTGTCAGCGTTGCGCTGACCGCGGTTGCAGCCGTGTCGCCATTGTTTGTTAACGGAATGTTTACGATGTTACATTCGTTGGGTTCGATAATTCCGTTGCCGGTTGGCAGACTTGGAACACCGGTACTGAGGCTTGCGGATGCATCCGGTGTGACATTGCTGTTAAATACCAGCAGTGCAAAATGCTGATCGGTTGTGTCGGCATTCCCCAGAACGCCGTCGCCGTTGATGGCGGTCGCAAGAACACGAATATTGATTGGTCCGGTCGTTCCCGCCGGGAGAAATACATTCTCAACATTGTTGCGGTTATCGGCGGTGCCGCCGGTCACCGAGAGACCACCGGTAAGCACGTTGCCACGATATGTACTCCCGCCAACAGTGACCTCGAGATCTAAATTGTTGACGAGCGCGGGATCTGACGCTGCGGGCGGATCGGTCCAAACAAGAGTCACCCGCACCGGCCTCGAACTATCCGCTACCGTTCCTGCATACAGTCGGGCGTTCCCGGTATCGGCCAATACCGCCGTTTGGTTGACATAAGTGGTAGCCGCACCGGTATTGAGTACGTTTTTTAAGTTGACGCGGCCCCAACCTTCGGACGCGTTAGGAACGGCCGCGGACGCTCCCGATCCAGTCATATCCACCGCGCCGTTGATAAGTGCGGCCTTGATTAATGCGGGACTTGGATTGGATGCCCCGTTTGTCGATTTCCAAAATTCGGTAAAGAGAGCCGCCGCACCGGCGATCTGTGGAGCCGCGTGCGAAGTTCCGCTGCTGATGCGATGAAAATTATCGATGTTGCCAAATAAAGTGTCCGTGCCCGAACGTCCGCCGGTTATCGCATCGCCGGGAGCCGTAATATCAGGTTTGATCCGCGTGTCCGATGCGGGGCCCCGACTGGAAAAATCCGGTAGCTGTTCAAGATTATCCGCAAAGCCAGTGCTGCCGCCGGCACTGGGTGACGTGGGCCGGACGTTTTCCGACGCCGCTACAGCGATCACATTCTTGGCTACCTTGGGGCGGGTGAGTCCGCCGGCCCCTGAATTTCCCGCTGAAAAGATAATTGTGATCGGATCGATGCCAGCAGCGAGTGAACCGTCGCGAACAAAACCATCAAATTGAGCCGCGAGCGAATCGTATGCATTTCCGTTTGTGCCTGAGCCCCAACTGTTGTTTACGATAGATCCTGCAACTCCATTCGGTCCCGCCGTGATCACCGCATCGCTGATCATTTCGGAGTCGGAGCCATTATAACCGCTCCTCAAAAACGGAATATTTACGGTATTTGCACCCGGTGCGATGCCGAGACCGTAATTATATCCGCCCGGATCGAGTATCGAGAACGGCGATGCCCCGGCTATGATGCTGGCCTGCATGTGGCCATGGCCAGACGCACCGATGGTCGCACCTCTGAGCGGGCCATTAATGCTATTTGCGGCCGTGACGTAAAAATCGCCATCGCCGGGAATGCCGATACCGTCATCCGACACGGCGACCGTAACATTGCTTCCATTAACTCCGAATTGGGCCAATGGATTATATCCGGCGACGCCGACTGTGTTGCCAACATAATTGCCCGCCACGATCTGGGCCGCAACTTCATCCTCTTTTTCCGGACGCGACCAGGCTTCGATCGAGATCACTTCAGGTATATTCGCTAATTCTTTCACCCGGGCGAGGGGCATTTCGATGCGTAACAAGTTGAAATAGTTATTCGATAGATCTAACGACCTCAAGACCTTGCCGCCAAATGCAAACGATATCTGTGTCGCTACGCTCGCTAGATTCGCTCGGTCAAAAACCGCGACATCAAAGATTGCATTGTCGGGAGAAATTTTTTCGATCGGTGAAATGCCTTTTCGAGGCTGCGCAATGTTTTTATCGGCGTTTAGCTGCTCGGTGAGGACAGTTGGGATCTTATATGCCGGCAAGTACGGTCCCACCCAACGCACTCGCGAATGGCCAGAAATCGCACTGATCGACTCACTGCTGCCATAGACAAAAAACGCCTGATTCGGGATATATTGCAAAACTTCGACGCCCGCAGACTTTAAGCTGTCGAGCAATTCGTCATTGGCCGTGGTTCCAAATTGAACGATAAAGTAGCCATTTGCTCCGGATAGTTCCGTTGCGGCGGGCGGCTTGACGACTGGATCGAAAGAACCGCTATTGAGTGAGATCGAGGTATCTATTGTCTGTTGGGGCAAAGCTAACCCAGCGAAGGACATTCCCTTGTCTACCGTCAGAACCAAAAACGAACCGTAATCGCCCACGATCCGGCCATAGCTCGCCGCAATCGCGCGATCGGAATTGTCTTTTACCGATACTTGAATCAGAGACTTTGAACTATCGCGAATGTCGTGTGTGACGGCATCGGCCTGGGCAAACTTTCCAAATGACGAAGGTGCCTTATTTACTTTCTGGGCATATTGCCGGGAATGATCGGGCAAAAAGATAATTGCCATTGCGGTAATAATTGCGATAAGAAAAAAAGCGTTTCTAAAACTACTAAACTTGGTTTGCATATAAATTAAGTCGTGTATTCACGTTAAAGGGATATTTTCAATAATAACATAATGCCGTTTAGCAAACTGGGCGACGAATTTGGCGACCTACGCTATACAACAGCACGATAATCGAAGCCCACTCATATGGCCGAATCACCTAACATAGCCGAATCGCAAGTTTACGGTCCTTTGATTCAAAAACGGCAGGGCTGCGTTGGCATCAATATACTCTCTAAACTAACTTTCACGAAGATAAAAAAAGGCGACCCTGAGAGCCGCCTTTTTTGTTAAAGAAACGAATCAACCGCCGTTATTCCTGGGCGGTAAAATCAATCTCTGACAGGCTGTCCAATACCTGAACCAGTCGCTGGTTAAACGTATACCGTTTAGACGAGACCCCCATCACGAGAGTTTCGCCCACGCCAATATCCTCAAACCTGTAGTAACCAAATGAACTTGTCGTAGCTGTTCGTTGGTTACCAAGCGAATCGGTGATAACGACGGTCGCATTACGCAGCCCGCGACCATCGGGCGTGAGTACGCGGCCTGAGACCTCGACTCCCGCTGCCGTAGCAGGTATCAATTCGAGTCCCCATCCGCCTCTGAACTCACCAGCGGTTACTTCTGGCCCGGCCAGAGGAGTAGTTGCACCGCCATTATCATCCCGGACATAGAGGCTCCATGTGCCGTTACCGGATTGCTGTCCAAAAATCCCAAAAAGTGTCTGTCCAATTGTTCTGGCGGGTACACAGCCAGGTTCGACATAGGGAGCAGCCGGCGCAGGTGCCGGGAAACTCGTGACCGGAGTTTCACAGGTAGTCGGCTTGAAAATTCCCGTGGTTAACGGCGCGGAATCCGGTACAGTCAACGGAGCGGCATCAAAGAATGTCAGGGTAACCGGTGCGTTTGGTGAGATTGGCGTCGGTCCACCAACGTCACCCATCAATGCATATTTTGCTCCGTTCGGACCAACGAGTAACACGTCTATATTATCCGGAAGCACGTGCGAAATATCGTATAAAGTCACCCTGACTCGGAATACGTTATTCGTCGCTCCCGTGACCACGATATTCGATGGATACGGGATCGCTGGAGCACCGAGCGTCATTGTGATCGGTGTGGTGTTCCGGAACTGATTAGCGGTGTCGTTGATGGTCAGAACAGCCGAACTTGGAGCTACAACTCCGGTTCCGCTACTGGGACTGGTCAACGTCAAATTAACTGTTTCAGGGATTTCAAAATCCGTATCGCTGCAGAGCGGCACACTGACCGTTTGTGAAGTAACACCAGGTCCGAAAGTCACGGTTTGTGTTGTCGTTTGATAGTCGGCACCGCCGGTGCAAGTTGCTCCTGCGACTGCAGTTCCACCTGAAACCGTGCTGAATTGTACTGTCGAGGTGCCACTGGTGTCGCCGCTTCTGGTAATCGTAATTACCGCCGACTGAGATTCATCATCCGTATATGTCGGTGAACTGAATTGTACAAACGACGTGGGCGTTGGAGTTGGTGTCGGTGTCGGCGTCGGAGTTGGTGTCGGTGTTGGTGTCGGAGTCGGAGTTGGCGTCGGTGTCGGTGTCGGTGTCGGTGTCGGTGTCGGTGTCGGTGTCGGTGTCGGCGTCGGCGTCGGCGTCGAAGTCGGCGTCGGAGTCGGCGTCAATACTGTGTCGCTATCCGTAGCCGAATTATTACCTGCTGACGGATCGGTAACGCCGGCGGGCGTTGCGATGGTCGCAGTGTTGGCTACTGTCCCAGATGCAGTGGTTGCAATTGTTGCAATCAATGAATAAGTAACAGTTCCTCCGACCGGCAAGTTTACGCGATCATTGATGCTGCCCGTTCCCGCTGCCGTGCACGACGCTCCGCCAGTAGCCACGCAAGTCCAGGTAGCGGACGAGATATTCGCGGGCAACGTGTCCGTGACGGTCGCACCGAGAACCGGGTCAGGGCCGGCATTTGTCGCAACGATAGTATAAGTTGTGGTCGAACCCGGAGTTACCGTTGTCCGGCCGTCGGTTTTGGTTATCGACAGATCCGCAGATCCTCCGGTTGCACTAAAAGGAATTGCCAATCCGTCAATCCGAAGTGTTCCGTCACCTATAAGCCCGATCACGGTCGCGGCCCCCGTCGCAAGGTTAATTCTCACGAGCGTCGGTTCGGAATCAATGGTCAAAGCTGCATAAGCAATATCCGTTCCCTGCTGAATATCCATTCCTCCGAAGGTAGTGGGATTAATTCCGAGAGAACCAATTGTAGAAATCTGGCCGTTATTAGGAGAAGGGTTGCCTGCAGGCCCACCAATTCGAACGAGGGTATCGGTTCGTGTATCAACTCCGAATAAAGTAGTGCTAATGGCACCAGGTGTATTATTGCTATAAGCCGCATGTTCTACATTGGGATTGACACCGAAATTAGGGTCACCTACTACATAAGCCAATGGAGTGTCCGTCCCAGTAAGCAACCCCGTGACCGGGCTAATCCTTCGATTTGTCTCTCCATCACCCACCTGTCGGATAAGATCGGGAACCGGATTAAAATCCATACCAAAAAAAACGTCTCCTGTCGATGGAATTGTGTTCGCGGCATTTACCGATGTGACTTGACCTGTGGTTACATTAATTGTTACAAGTCTTTCCGGAGCAGGTATGCCCGTTGTTGCGACAGCGTACAAAAGGCCATTTGAAGGTCTAAAGTCAATCCCGCTTAGGAATTCGAAATTTGCAGTATCAAGACCAGGTAACGGGAGATCACTGACGATTACTCCCGGGGTTGCCGCATTAAAGCTAATAAGGTGATCGTTTGTGAAATCGTAGGCATAAATAAGTGGATTACCTTGGAGCGCCTCGGGAGCAGCTGCAAAAGTAAATAATTTAAGGGAACCGCTTTTCGATTCGCTTGAAGGTTTAGCTTCAGCCAAAATACGAGCCTGCTTATAAGCGGGAAGTTCGCGTTCGCGGGCCTCACGTCGTTCTTTTCGGTCATTAGCAGAAAGTCGCTGAGCATCTATCTGCCACGCGACGATACCAAAAACCGAAAGACTGAGGAAAACGCTGAGAAATATCAGCGAAATACGATACGAAGCGATTACTGAACCGATGTTTCTATTCATAATAATTTTCACAACTCCCCACTAAATCCAATCCCACAAAGGTGACACAAAGTCCAAGGTCAAAAGAAAGATAAATACTAGAAGTGAAATTGACAAATCTCTTACGCCCGGTCATTTTCAAAAATAAAAGGCTAATATACAAGTGTCAAATAACGAAAAATTAGACCTGAAGATTCTACGATTATAGTCACTCGTCCCTTTGGGTGTCAACGACTTAAACTTGGACGCAATCACTATAAATATAAGAATGATTGAGAGAATAATCTCTCCCTCCACCAGCTTTTCGATGTCATCTAGCTTCTTCACCCGGCGTTATCTAAGTCGGTGGATGGTGTATTGCAAACCTATCTACCTATCGCACAACAGACTCCGGTTTTACTCCAATCCAACGAAATCAATGTTTGACAAGTCGCTCGAAACCGAGACTACACGGGCCGCGAACCGGTATCGCTTTGACGAAACTGAAACCGTGTACGATTGACCGGATTGCACATCCGAAAAGTTGTAAAGTCCAAATGAACTCGTGGTTGTCGTACGTCTGACATTGTTAGAGTCTAATATGATCACTGTTGCATTGCGGAGACCGAGACCGGTCGGGGTTGTAACTTTACCGCTTACCGTAAATCGAGGTGCTGCACTTATCGTCACCGAACCATTTTGATACGACGTTGGAAGCAACTCGCCGAGTGGGTTGGATGTACTTCGCGGCGTAGGAGCGTTGTCAAACGATATTAATGTAGGGCCGGAGGGGGCGTTAGGGGCAATATTAAATTTAACAGCCAAAGCTCGACGGGCCGGCGGCGACAACACGAAAGAGTTGGCCGAATCGAACAATATGCCGATTTTTCCGCTGCCTACCTGATTTGGATTAAGAGTTAAAACCGTATCCATCGGCACATCTGAACCGAGAGACACGACAGGGTTACTCAGCACAGTCGGATCAAAATTAATCGTCAAACTTGCCGCGACTTCATCCCCTTGCGAATCTACTTCGATAAGAACGGTGACCTCGCCGCCGGGCGTTCCTGTGTTCGGCACGGCGCGGATCGTCCGGCCAGCAGCCAACGTCGAATTACCATTACCTCCAGCGAATACCCGCTGGTTCAAATTCAAATGAGACCGAGTTTGAGACACGACGGCTACTATGGCCAGGACAAGACTAACAACGCCGAATAATAAAATGGTTCGACGAAACGAACGTAAAGCATTTTTAACTGATTTCATGATTGACTTGGTCCTTTTGACGGAATAGGCCTGAACCTTCCGTTGCCACTCACTTAACTAACCCGTCCCGAGGCTAACAAGAGGCCGATACCCATCTGCGTTAACCCACTCAAACTGCACAAAACTATAGGTTGGCGTCACCCGTACCCGACATTACTTAATCTTAAATAGTATGTAAACCGGAAAAGTGTTTGTCAATGTTTACCGATTCTTCGATAGCCAACCGCAGTTCGATTCCGTGCAACTACCGACAATTGAGATTGACTAGAAACTATCCGACTGCTTACCTATAACAATTGCATCTCCCGAATCGTCGATCTTATTGGCGACGGCTGCGGGCAGGAATTTTTCCGTTGTCGGCGGCTTACCGTCGGTTTCGAGCGTCGCTTGTAGAACCTCGCTGATCCAAGCCACAGGAATTATATCGAGATCTTTTCGAACATCCTCCGGGATTTCGTCGGTGTCCGCCTCGTTTCGCGACGGCAGGACAATACGTTTAATACCGGCTCGATGTGCCGAAAGAACCTTTTCCTTGATCCCTCCGACCGGGAAGACCAGGCCGGAAAGGGTGATCTCGCCCGTCATAGATGTATCCGACCGAACTTTTCGGCCCGTGTAAAGCGAGGCCATCGCGGTAGCCATTGTGACGCCGGCGCTCGGGCCGTCTTTTGGGATCGAACCTGCCGGAACGTGAAGGTGAACGCCATTTTGCTTAATTACTTCCGGATCGATTCCGAATTCCGGAGCGTGCGACCAGAGATAGCTCCGAGCCGCCTGAGCCGACTCCTTCATCACATCGCCAAGTTGGCCGGTTAGCGTCAATCCGCTTCCTCCCGGCAACAACGTCGCTTCGATAAAGAGGATCTCGCCGCCCATTTCCGTCCACGCCATACCCGTGGCAACCCCAGCCGGAAGTTCCTTTCTCGCCTGTTCCGGGTAAACTTTTGGTGGTCCCAGATAGCCTTTTATTTCTTCGGCAGAGATATTTACTTTTTCGGTCAAACCTTGAGCGACCTTTAATGCCACTTTACGGGCAAGATTACCGACTGTGCGTTCAAGCTGACGAACGCCGGCTTCGCGGGTATATCTCGATGTCAACAGATTTATTGCGTTATCGGTTATCGTCAATTGATCAGCCGATAATCCGTTCTCTTTGATCTGGCGCGGAACCAGATATTGTTTGCCAATATTTAGCTTTTCCTGATCGCTGTAACCGGCTAGCTGAATAATTTCCATACGGTCACGGAGCGGCATCGGTATCGGCTGCAGTTGATTTGCGGTCGCAATAAAGAAAACCTTTGAAAGATCGAACGGCAGATCGATGTAATTGTCCCGAAAGGTGCTGTTCTGTGCCGGGTCCAAAATCTCAAGAAGGGCCGACCCCGGATCGCCGCGAAAATCGTTGCCTAATTTATCGATTTCATCGAGCATCAATACCGGATTGTTGACCGCCACACGGCGAAGCGACTGGATAATGCGGCCGGGCATGGCACCGACATAGGTGCGCCGATGTCCGCGAAGTTCGGCCTCGTCTCGCATGCCGCCCAGTGAGATCCGGTCAAACTCGCGTCCTAATGATCGGGCGATCGAGCGTCCGAGAGACGTTTTACCGACTCCAGGAGGACCGACAAAAAGGATGATCGGGCTCTTAGAATCGGGTCGCAGTTTGACGACCGCAAGCGATTCGAGAATGCGTTCCTTAATGTCGTCCAGGCCGTAATGGTCTTCGTCGAGAACTTTGCGAGCTTCGTTCAGATCGAGTTTTTCTTCGCTTGAGACACGCCACGGTAATTCTAGGATATATTCGAGATAGGTTCGAATTACGTGATAATCCGGTGCGGCCTGGGGCAGTTGCTCCATCCGTTTTAACTCGCGGGTCGCTTCTTTGCGGACATCGTCGGGAAGATCGGCTTTTTCCAGACGCTCGCGAAGCTGTTCGGCCTCAGCTTTCTCGCCGGTCTCATCATCACCCAGTTCTTTCTGGATCGCCTTCATCTGCTGGCGCAAAACATAATCACGCTGCGATTTGTCCATTTCGCTCTGGGCTTCGTTCGCGATCTTCGACCGGATCTGCATGATCTCGACCTCGCGTGCCAGAGCGGCGTGGGTTAGCGTCAGCAATTCGTCCACCGTAGCGGATTCGAGCATTTTCTGCTCATTCTCAACTCCAAAATCCAAAACTGATGCGAGAAAATATGCGAGCTGAACCGGGTTTTCCTGGGCTGTAATCGCCATCCGAACTTCGGGCGGCACCTGCGGCATTAATGCGAGTGCCTCCTGGATCATGCTGTGAATATTCCGTTTCAATGCCTCAATCTCGCCCTTGTCGAGATGGTCAAGCACGGGTAGTATCTGGACCTTTGCCTTCATAAAAGGCTCTTCGCCCGTCCATTCAACGATCTTGAAACGGTCCATGCCCTGTACGATCAACTGCATGATGTTGTCGTTCCGCATCATCCTTTTGATGTTCACGATCGTACCGATCTGATACAGGTCAGTGGGCTTTGCGTCATCACCCGTCACGTTCTCGGTTTTAGTCGTGATACAGGCCAAAAGCTTTTCTTCGGTCGCCAACGCCGATTCGACCGCTCGTGTCGATCGCTCGCGGCCAACCGCAAGCGGCACGACAGTTTCGGGAAACAACGTCGTATTTTGCAGCGGCAGAACCGCTATTTCGAATTGCTCTGAGGGCTCGCTTTTTTGTTCCGCGTCTAAATTGTTCGTTGTCTCATCAGCCATAAATAATTGTCTCTCGCGACCAGTACGGTCATTGTGGGGAATTATCGTGATCCAGTTGGTTCACGCTTTTCGCAGATTGATAATTAATAATCCATTCTCAAAAATATACTCGATCGTCGCCCCGTCGATGACCGCAGGAAAGCGAAGAGTTTTTTCAAAATTGCTGTACGTAATTTCCATCTGCTGGTATGAAACGCCGCTTGTACACGACCGATCCTTGCGGCATCCGGCGATATAGAGAGTGTTGCCCTGGATCTTGACCTGGATCTCGTCGCCCGAAACGCCGGCTAGTTCGACCTTTACTACCCATCCGTCCGGTGTTTGATATACATCTGCTGCCGGATACCAGACACAATCTGAAACCTGGGCCTTTTTGGACGTGCCCGTAAATTGAAAAAAGCGGTTGGTGGATCTGGCCATTTATTATTGATCGGTTGCGGCGGCTTATGATCGCCCGCGGTTAAATCCGCCGGAGGTTGTCTATTTTTTATTCCAAAAACTTGTCCCACTCGAGATCTCCTCAAGCGTTTCAGCTATCTCAAGATCATCTTCAGTTTCGAGTGCAATATCGGCCATCGCAATGATTCCGGCAAGATCTCCGTCATTATTAATAACAGGAACACGGCGGACTTGTTTATCGCCCATCAGACGTATAGCCTCAAAAACAAAGTCGTCCCCATTGACCGTGAAAAGCTCGGTCGTCATCGCTTCGCTAACAGGTGTCGAGGCGTCCTTGCCCTCGGCGATCGAACGCACGACGATGTCGCGATCGGTGACTATTCCCACCAAGCGGCCGCCATCGACCACCGGCACGGCCCCCATATCGCCCTCCCGCATCAACAGGGCAACTTCGTGAAACGTAGTTTCAGGTGTTGCGGTCTTGACGCTTTTTGACATGATCTCATTACACTTCTTTCGTGAAATACCGATCTTTTCGACTTCGCTCATCGCTTAATACCCCTTTTTCTTTATTTTGTTCGACGGTTATGAATAAAGCAAGCTAAAGGCCAGACTGGCCATACACGGAGCCGTCCCGATGCGACAGACGCAGTTGAACTCCCCGAATCGATCCCAGCGGAAAAAAAAGCGGACACGGTTGCCCGCATCCGCCATTTTGTTTGTCGTTTGTGCAGTCTAGAATCGGAGCGTGACGTTCTGACCATTGAGCATCAGATTATTTCCGGTCAGCGATCTGAGCGAACGCCCGCTATATCGGACCTCGATCTCGCCGCTGGCATCCTGATCTCCGGATTTCTCGACAGTTATTCTCAAAGTCGAGTCGTCAAAGTAGGTCAGCTTTCCGACGAACGAACCGCCGCCCGTAATACCTGAAACCGATACCTCGGCCGCCCCGTCCGCTCTGACGGCGACACTTCCGTTGATCAGAAAGAGGCTGCTGCCGCCAGCGACCTGGAGTGTGCCCGTTCCAAATTTGGAAAGTGAGATCGATTTGCCGGTGATCGCCGCCGGTTCGTCACGAGCCGGGATGAGCACAATCTCGCCAATGTCAGCCTGATTGCCGCGAAATGTTATCGGCTGGCCGCGCTCGGTTTTGAATTGCAGTTTTCCATCCGTTCGGATCTCGGCCTGCAATTCATAATTGCGCTGGCGATTGATGTCTCGCGGATCGAACTGGAGTTCAAACGACAACGGAACCTGTTTGCCGTTTATCGCCGTTTTGCTTTCGGCGATGGGCGTTCCCGTCGGCGTTGCCGCATCGACAACACGGAGCGTAACTTCAGAGTTGGTACCAAGAGCAATTCGCTGGTAATAGGTAAGCGAACCGCGAATCAGGCCGGATCGATTGCCGGGCGTTCCAATCACACCGACGGGCACGACCACAACGTCGACCACTCGCGGATTTCCCTGCGTAAGTACCGGATAGCTCGTTTCGGTAATAAACAGCAGTTTACCCCCATCGCGGATCTCGGCCTGTATCGCATAGCGGTTCCGCTCCTCGATATTTTTCCGGTCATAGGCCATATCAAACGCGAATGGAACTTGTTTACCGCCGGTAGTGATGCGTTGTTCGGCAATTGTCGTTGACGAGACGTCTGATCGCGAAACATCTACAAGTTTAACGATCACCGTCGCCGTGGCCGGCAGCGTCGTTCGCTGGCTGTAAGTAACCGTTCCGGAAACGACATTGTCCTGTGTCTCGACGATGCCGTCGGTCGGACAGGCAGCTTCGGTTTCCACATCTTCGGCTTTAACCATTGGCCTGGTACCGGTCGAGATCGAATAATTTACTGAGCTTGACTGCGAAGGGCAGCACAATGGATCTCGCGATGCATAGCGATTGAAATTTGCCGTGATCGCGGTCGGACTATTTAATGTTGCCCGGATCAGCGAACCGTCGGTTCGGGAATCCATCATTACGGGCGAGAGAGTGCCGGCAAATCTATTGGCGACAAAAACAAAAGTATTAAATTGTGTCGGCCGGCACATACCGTCGACGCTCGTCATCGCGTTGATGAGGGTGACAGCACCATAATTTTGTGCCGCCCCAAAAAGCGACCATCCAGCCCGCGTGACCGCTCGGTCGGCCAAACTGTCCGGAACGCGGATCTGATCGCGGCATCGGGTATCAATGGCCGCCAGGGTTCGAGGAGCGCTGGGAACCACGCCGCTCCCGTTATTCCAATTGATGTTCAGCGGACGATCAAGCCATGACGTCTGACCAAATGCGGTTGCCGCCGCAAAGGCCATTGTAAAAAGAATTGTTAAAAGTTTTGTCTGCATAAAAATTTTCCCCCTTTAAATACGATCTAAAATATTCGAAACGCACTAAACTGCCTTAGGATTGATGAAAAGCGCGGCTTTAAAGTTGGCGGCTAATTAGGTTTCGCAAATATTGCTCGGGCTTCGTTGGTCACGTTTTCGGTGCCATCACGGTCGATTGCTTCGACCGAACACGCGTCGGTCGCTTCATGACAGGGCTCGGTTTCGTCAGCCCGGAGCGTCGATCGCATAATTTTCCTGTATAAAAGCCATACGGAATTTAGTGACGAACGTTAAATTGTGATGGCGATGAAAGCTTTTAGATTCGACTCGCGAACCTTTTCACTATTTCTTTTCAGTGAGATCAATCATCCGCTGAAGTGCGACATTTGCAAAGTGTTTAGTCTCATTCTCAACGACGATCTCGTTGACGACGTTGCCGTCGAGCAGATTTTCCAGCGCCCAGGCGAGGTTTTGTGGTGCGATGCGATACATCGTCGCGCACATACAGAGGTCAGGTGCGAGCAGGCGAATCTCTTTGTCCGGAAAGCGATCCTGTAGGCGATTTACCAGATTTACCTCGGTGCCGATCGCCCATTTCGAGCCCGCAGGCGAGTTTTCGACTGTCTTAATGATAAAAGAGGTCGAGCCGTCAAGGTCGCTGATTTCGACAACCTCACGGGGGCATTCCGGATGCACGAGTACCTTCATGCCTGGATGATCTGCTCGGATCTTGTCGACATGCCACGCCTTGAACCGCCCGTGAACCGAACAGTGCCCGCGCCAAAGAATTAGTTTTGCCTGGTGAAGCTGCTCCTCGCTGTTGCCGCCGAGTTCTTCGTGCGGATTCCACAGCACCATTTTGTCAAGCGGGATCCCAAACTTCGCACCCGTATTCCGCCCCAAATGCTGGTCAGGGAAGAAGAACATCTTGTCGAATTCTTTGAGGTAGATATCAAATAGCGGAATCGCGTTCGATGATGTGCAAACCACGCCCTCGTTACGACCGCAAAATGCTTTGATCTGGGCCGATGAGTTCATGTAGGTGATCGGAGCGACTTTGCTTTTTAAAACTCCAACATCTCGAAGTTGTTCCCACGCGTCCTCGACCTGATCGATCGTTGCCATGTCGGCCATCGAGCAACCCGCTCCGAGATCCGGTAGAATTACATGCTGTTCGTCTTTGCCCAGAATATCGGCCGATTCGGCCATAAAGTGGACACCGCAAAAAACTATATATTCCGCCTCAGTTTGTGAGGCCATGACCGAAAGCTGATACGAGTCCCCGGTCAAATCCGCGTGGCGGATGACATCGTTGCGCTGATAATGATGGCCGAGAATTATCACCCGCGGCCCAAGTTCCTCACGAGCGGCGTCAATCCGAGCATGAATCTCGGCGTCGGGCATGACAAGATAATCTTCGAATAAACGGGCTTTTTCCAGAACGGCGGGCATCATTTTCTCCTATAAAAAATGATTGCACTTTGGATTTATTAAGGCAAGCGGCCCACGCCTGTGAGATCGGTACATTTGTTATTGCGTGCGTCTCGGGAATGTTCCCGAATCAACGGTCTTCCTCGCCCTGGAGATGACCTGATAATTCATCACATCTTTTGAAACCTCGACAAGCATGAACGAGAGATCCTTATCGAACGATTTATCCGTCAACGGGGAATTTTTTTTCACATCTCCGCTTCGGAGTTTGCCGCCGGCGCCGGTAATAAAATAGAGGATTCCATTTTGGGGTTTGATCCGCTCATAGAAATGTTCGTGGCCGTTAAAAACCACGTCAACGCCGTATTTCATAAAAAATGGCTCGACGGTTTCCCGCAAACTTGAGGACGAACCGTGTTTGCCGCCCGACGAATACGGTGGATGGTGAAAGAACGCGATCTTCCATTTTGTCGAATCCTTTGCCATTTCGCCGTTCATCCATTCGAGCTGGCGTTTATCCATATAATTGCTGTTTAGGGCGTAGAATGCGACATCTCCCTTTTTGAAGCGGTAATACTCGCTGCCGTTCATATTGAATTGCTCGTACATTCTCTGGTTCGACTCGTCGTGGTTGCCAAGTGCGGCATAAAACTTTACGCCCTGATCAAGCAGCGGCCGGTAAACATCTTCAAACTTATTTTTATAATCGGCGGGCTTTTCGCTGCCGTATAAATTGTCACCGACCATAATGACAAATTCGTAAGGGAAAATTTTGTGATATTCGATCATGACCTGGGCGAGTTCTTTTTGCTGTCTGCCCCCGGTTCCGGTGTCGCCGATCGCAAGGAATTTTACAGATCCGTCAAGTTTTGGCAAAGTCAGCTCAAGTGCGTCCGAAGCGACGGCTTTTACCGTTTGTCCGTCGATCGTTACCGGCGAAAAGCTTCCTACAAACAGAAGTAATCCAAAAAGAGTAATAAATATTCGTTTCATCTTGTTCCTCGTGGTCGGCGAAATTATGGAAGAGCTTCGGTCATAAAGTCGATAATTAAACCTGTATCCCGATCAAGCAGGACAAGGCTCCGGCCGATATATCGGTAACGCATCTGCTCAGGGATCTGCGGTAGGGTTAAAAGCAAAGTCGGTGACATTTCGATCAGCTCTTTAGAGTCCGGGTATTCGAAATTGATCTTAAGTGGAATGCCTTTTGTCTCCGACTCTAAAACCGTTTGCCGAAGTTCTGCCCGGTCGTAACCTTTAAAACCAGCCTTTATAAGCCGCCTTATGAATTCGGCCGCAGCGGGCGTGAAAATTTCGCCTTGTTTTGCGTGGGCCCGGCGTTTCTCAACTGCTTTTTGAAGAGATGTTTTATAACTCGCAACTTGTTCCGGGGTCGCATCTTTTGACGGCTTCGGGATTCGATGAGCGGCCTTGTCGCGAAGCTTAATGTATTTTTTGGCCCGTTTTTCAAAGTCCGCAACGACTTTTTTATCCGTCGACGATGGTGATGTCTGTGCCATGACCCCGACTGTCGAAATAACGAGGATCGCTACGAACACTCCAAAACATTTTTTTAAGTTTTTCATAAGAAAAATCTCCGACGTCAAATTCATTGACAGAATTTACCGAATTCGGGCCAGTCCATATCTAAATTTACCGAATTCGGGCCAGTCCATATCTAACTGTAGATATGACATTATCAATGATAAAAAATACCACGATCAAAATATGTAGTCTGGCGAACATACTTAGCCGCAGGTGAGAAATAATCTATGGTTAGGAATTTCGTCCGTCGTGCCAGGTATTGAGTTGTAGATCGACGGAACAGTCGCACGGCAGAGAATCGGAGGTCAAAAAAATAATGGAACGTTCTTCGACAAAGATCGCCTTACTCTTGATCTTGTTAGTCAACGTGGGTGGGTTTTATAACGGAGCGGCTCAGACCAAAACGAAAGATCAATCGAACGTCCGAGCACTCCTTTGGCAGGATCCCGGTAACATCGCGGAACGCGATCAAACGTTTGGCGCCGGCTCACGCGAGAGGGCTCCTGTTCCGCCTTTTACTTTTGTAAAAGAAGATAAAGACGGCGAGTCGCCCAAGTTTGTTGTAACAGATAAAAACAATGTGAAATGGAGCGTCAAACTTGGCGTTGAATCACAGCCCGAAACAGTCGCTACCCGCATCGTTTGGGCGATGGGATATTTTGTCGAAGAAACTTATTACATGGATCGTGTCGCGATCCAAAAACTCCCAAAGTTGTCGCGCGGGACAAAATTTGTCGAGCGAGGCAATACCGTGATCGGCGCCCGGTTTGAACCGAGACGCGAAAACGTAAAACGTGGCGAAAACTGGAGCTGGCTCAAAAATCCATTCGACGGCACCCGGGAGTTTAACGGACTAAAAGTTTTAATGGTCTTGCTCGCGAATTATGACGCCCGGCCTGAAAACAACCGAATTCTGACAGAAAAAGATCCTCGAACGGGCACAGCAGAATCACGATATGTAGTGACCGATCTGGGGGCAACTTTTGGGCACGTTGGCGGACTAGGTGGAAAGCGTTCCAAAAATGATCTCAAGGATTATCAGCACGGGCCACTGGTTCGAAAAGTTTCCAACGGGATGATGGAGTTTAATTTTCGAACGCGGCCGTCCGGCCTGGGCTATTTTACATTCGTGTTTAGTCCTGGATATTGGAAAAGTCAGACTGACAAAGAAAAAGCCATGCGTCGCGTGCATGCGGGCCACGCTCAGTGGATGGCCGGAATGTTGTCGCGGTTAAGCGACAAACAGCTTCACGATGCCTTCCGTGCGGCAAATTATCACCCGACGACTGCCGAAGGTTACGTGCGGGCAATTAGAACTCGGATCAACGAGATCGCAAATCCGCCAGTGCCCGAGTCCCGAAAACGTGTGGCGAGTTAGACATCCACGACAACGAGCTGAATCGGACAATAAAAAACCTACATTTTTACAAATACCGGCCTGGGAAATGTGATTTCCCGGGTCTTTTTATACACGACGGCTTAACAGTCGCCGCACGGGCTCTTACTAGGCGGACTTGACGGTTTAAATCTAAAAGCCCCTCTCAAGCGAACGGCATAAATGAAGGTGCAATTGTGCACCTTTCTCACAACTAAACAAGGGGAGAAAATGTTAAAGAAAATTTCATACGCATTCATAGCCTTTGCGGCTTTTTTAGCCCAGATAGGCTCAATCGCGGTGACACCTGCGCTGGCGTCGAGCCATCGCGAGGCGCCGCTCATCGCAAACGATCCGATGGCAGATAACACGGACGTCTATGCATTTCGTTCGACCGAGCCGGGCCGGGAAGGTTTTGTCACGCTCATCGCAAACTTTATACCGGCACAGGATCCGGGCAGCGGCCCGCATTATTACCAATTTGATTCGACGGTCCTATACGAGATCAAGATCGACAATACTGGTGATGGCGTCGAGGACATAAGTTATCAGTTCCATTTTAGCGATCAGATTAAAAATGGGGACACTGTGCTCGGCATGGCTGCTCCGAATGAAGCTCTTAAAGGTAAAGGTGGGATCGATCCGCTGATCACGTCGCTAAACGACGAGGATTATAACGAATACCAGACGTACAGTGTCTTGCGTGCCGAAGGCCCGAAAAGCAAAAATCTAAAACAGATCGCTTCGGTGCTTTCGACGCCGCCGGCGAATATCGGTAAACGTACAACACCTAATTACGAAGCGCTTGCTCAAAGTGCCCGTTGAGAGTTGGCCAAGTAAATTTGCGTCGGAGGAGTGTAACTGAACTGAGTCGGCCATGCTGTTTAGTGCTTAATTATAAAATTTACACCAACCCCCAGGCTTGCAACTGTACGATAGGACACACTCCGCTGTAGCAGTCCGCATAATTGGGAATGTAGCGAGGCCAGCGACTTTTAATGAGATGACGGGAAAGGGAAAAGTTGCGGTATTACCTGACGCCAACTATTCGTTCGATAACAAGTATTACACCGTAGGAAAGGCCAGCGATAAGCGCGGCCATCGGTATTGTCAGAACCCAGGCCCACACGATGCGCCCCGCGACGCCCCATTTCACGGTCGAAAATCGTTTTGCCGCCGCGCTATTCTCCGTTAACCGGATTCGGCGATAGGGGGTTTTATCGGGCTTAGCCCGTCGATTTGCGGAAAAGCTATGCTTTACCGGCGAATCGAAGTCTTGCCTTCCAGCTGTGCCGCCGCTCTTCGCGCAGCATCATTGGCGGCAGCACAGCCGCGAAAATCTATCTAATGCACACGGAGCATGCACACGGAGCAGCATAGCTTTTCCGCACATCGAGCGGCAGAGCCGAAAAGAAGGAAGGACGCAGAAGAAACCCTATTGCTGAATCCCCGGTTAATCAACCCATACCTGACGTATTACCGATACGGAAAAAAAAGATAACATTCATTTAACACTCAATTCACTCCTTGTTAACCTCGCTGCTTTATCCTGACTCTTGCAAGCCGAGAAATTAATAGAGTTATTCCAAAAGAGGCGGAAATCAGCGATAGCTGTATAAACCCCGCCGTTCATCTGATTTTCAAATGTTTTCAATAGGAGTAGTCATGAAATCGACAATTTTCTTTAAGATTTTAATCATTTCAGTTTTTTCAATCTGCGCCCCAGCCATTTTTGCACAGGTGACGGGTGGTCTAAGCGGAACCGTTAAGGATCAGAACGACGCCTTGATCCGCGGGGCGAACGTTTCGGTCAAAAATACCGCGACGAACCTGACCCGAAACGCCGTGACCAACGATGAGGGCCGTTGGACGATCACGGTCCTGCCCGTCGGCGTATATTCCGTTTCATACGACAAGGAAGGATTTAAGAAAGCGGTCAAAGCAAGCGTGGATGTCGAGGCATCGGTTACCCGCTCAGTCGAAGTGACACTGGATGTCGGCGTTTCCGATGTAATTGTAAATGTGACATCTGATCAGCCTATTATTCAGGCTGAATCGGCTACAGTGTCGCGGCAGATCACCGGCGAGCAATTGACCAAAACGCCAACCTCGACGCGCAGCTTTACCGGTCTGTTGGGATCCGAAGCGGGCGTCTCATCCGAACTCTCGCCGGTCGGCGTAAACGGCAACGGCAATGTCTCGCCGTCCGTGAACGGTACTAGAACGACCTCAACAAGCTTGTTTTTCAACGGCGTTGACGCAACGAATATTACCAGTAACGAGGGGTCGCTCAACGATAACATCTCGCCGGCACCGGAAACGCTGCAAGAGGTAAAATTACAAACATCGCTCTACGACGCCTCAACCGGGCGCAGCGGCGGAGGTAATTTCCAGCTTGTTACAAAATCGGGCGGTAACCAGTTTAAGGGTTCCGCATATTATTATCTCCAGAACAAGAAGTTCAACTCAAACGAGTTTTTCCTCAAGGAAAGCGGTAACGAAAAGCCCAGAGCTGATCGCACCGAGACAGGATTTACGCTCGGCGGTCCTATTGTAAAGGACAAAGTCTTTTTCTTCGGCGGCTATCAATACACGGACGCAAATACCGGGTTGGTTCCAACGGCAAGGACACGGACTGTCCTTCCTCAGGCATTCACCGTGCTTGGCACCGACCGTTCGAAGGCCGCGATCGCGGCGGCATTTAACCAGTTCAATGGCTGCACTGTCGGGACGACATGTCTTTTGGCGACGGACATAAGCGATGTCGCGTTTCGCATACTAAACCTTCGCAGTCCGGTTACCGGTGGCTTTTATCTTCCCAGCGTCACGAATTTTCGGGCTCTCGGCATTGTCGATCAGACCGGAACGGGCAGCTTTCAGTTCGGCAGTTTTCCAGGTGTTACATCGAGGACATTGCAAAGAAACAACCCGCTTGTCGAGGTCATCAGCGTCGAACCGTCAAAATTCAAACAGCACCAGTTTACGGGTCGATTGGATGGACAATTGAGCTCGAACAACACATTGAACGGAACATTATTCTACGCAAACTTTCCTGGTCTGGACTCGTTTCCCGACCCCAGCAGCCTCGTTTCGCCCACGACGCTCCGCCGTGACGACAGAAACAGAACGCTCTCAATCGGCGACACGCATATCTTTGCCCAGAATTTGATAAACGAGGTCCGTTTTGGCTATTTCTCCTTGAATAACACGCGGGCACTTACCGAAGATTTTTCTACAGGCGAATTCACCAACGAGTTTGTAGGTGTAAACAACCCGGCCTCGACGTTTGATACGAGCATCGCGACCACGCGCCTCGGACACTACGTCGGTCGCAATAATCTCTCAAATTTTTCTTTTGGCGGTCCGAACGACTCGTTCAACAAGCGCAAGCAGGTCACATACAGCATTGGCGATAACGTTAGCTGGACAACGGGAAATCACAGCTTCAAATTCGGCGGCGAATACAAGCAGCATCAATACGATACGAGTTTGCCCGAAGAACAGGCGACGGAATTTGAAAAGTTTGATTCGTTCACCCAATTGCTCACCGGCAACGCGACCGAAGCCGACACTCAGTATGGCATTACCGAAAAGAGCTTCCGGTTTAGGGACTACGGCTTTTACATTGCCGACAGTTGGAAACTCAATCGCAAATTGAGCCTGAACCTCGGCCTTCGCTACGAACTTTTTATGTGGCCTGAGGAGAAGAACGGTCGAATCGGCAACTTTGATCTCGAGCCGTTTATGCCCTGCTTTACTCCAACGGGCGGTTCGACCGCACTCTGCGACAACCCGACGCCTGGCTTTATCGTTCCGACGAATGTGCAGCAAACGGGCCTTTCAATCGTGGATACCGCCGTTGGAGCGACTCGCAAGGCTGAGACCAAACACACGCTCAATGGCCAGGACCTGAACAACTTTGCACCGCGTGTCGGACTCGCGTACGCGGTTAACGACAAACTGGTTTTCCGCGGCGGCTATGGTCTATTTTACGACCGGCCGTCGGCGGCATTTATCAATACGATATTCTCAAACTATCCGTTTCTGCGTGAGATTGAGATTACCGTGCCGAGCGGTAATGTCTCGATCCCGACGGCATTCTCGGGCGTTCCGACAAATATCCCGTTAAACCAATGGCTGCCGTTTCGGATAGTTCGCGGATCTGGAGCCGGTGGGAGCTACTCGATTCGTGACAATACACCGGTATTTGTCGATTCTCGTGGAAACCCGCAGGGAACAGGGTGTGTGCCCACGACTGGCGTCAACTGTACGCGCGGGAACATTGCCGAAACGTTCGAGTTTCGAGCGATTGACCGCAATCTCAAGACTCCGTTTGTACATCAGTGGAATGTTGGGGTTCAATACGAGCTTGCCAAAAATCTTCTCTTTGAAGCACGCTACGTAGGAACTATGGGTAAGAATTTACTGATTACGACCGCCCTCAATCAGAGCTTTGATTTAAACGACCCGAACACGCCGGATCACGTCTTCGAGCGATTCAACCAAGCTTATGTTGCCGCGGGTTCGCCAAATGGTGCACTGAACGCAGGCTCGACGGCCCGCGAACGCGGTCTTGGGCGGGCATTTGGCTTCTTCAATTCGGTGCTCGGAAGAATTGACAATAATGTCGCGAATTCCAACGGTTCAGTCATAAACTTTGAGGCGCGGACGCCAATATTCGGTTTCAACGTACCCGAGGCGGTACTGCTACAGTCAAAGGGCTACTCAAACTATCACGGCGGGCAATTTAGCCTCACCAAACGTCTTTCCAGAGGTTTTCAGTTCAACGTCGCCTATACCTTTTCGAAATCGATCGACATTATGTCGACCGATCCGGGCAGCACGGCAGGCGGCGGCAAGCCGGACGTTCCGAATAGCGGGTTTATCGCACAGGGTGACGCCCGAGACCCCGGGAACAATCGCGGATTGTCGGATTTTGACCGACAACATCGTTTTAGCACGAACTTTGTCTGGGATATACCTACCAGCGGTTCCAACAACCGCTTTGTCAAAGGTTGGTCCGTCTCGGGATTCGTTCAGGCGCAATCCGGGACGCCGTTCACGGTGTTCGCGTCCGAGCCGGAGATAGGCTCGGTGGCAAACTATGCGAGCGTTACACGCGGCGCCGGGGGACTATTCCGACCTGGTTTTGGTCGGCCCAACATAAGCTGCTCGGCCGCAGATGCAGTTTCGAATACAAGCACGAGCAACCTGAATGTAATTAATCCAGCTTGCTTTACATCAGCCCTTGGACAGTTCGGCAACCTCGGACGCAATATTTTCCGCGGACCGATGCAGAAGCGTTTTGATCTTAGCTTTGTAAAGAATACCAGGATCAATGAAAGCATGAGTTTCGAACTCGGCTTTGACCTGTTTAATGTTTTTAACACCGTCAATTTTGCTAATCCGAATAGCGATTTGCAGGATTCGGTGGATTTCGGCGTGGTGACGAGTACTGTCGGCGGCCCGCGAGTCGGCCAGTTTCGAGCGAAGTTGCGGTTCTAAAATTACAACTTAGCTTTGTGCTTTCTGTGTCTTCTCTTTGTGTACTTTGTGATTATCGAACGACCTAATCAGAAAGTGCACAAAGGGCGGATACAAAGTTCGCAAAGATTGCCAGCATCGCAAACCGGCTCGAAGTCTTATGCAATATAGTTTACGCGTATTATGCAGCAGAGCATTCTGATCATCGAAGACGATCCTGATATCGCTGAAAGCGTGAGGTACAACCTCCAACGCGAGGGTTTGGCCGTTAATATTGCGCAGAACGGCGAGCAGGGATTTAAGATGGCGACTGATCCTAATCGGCCGCCGTCGCTGATCGTCCTTGATCTTATGCTGCCCGGCATGAACGGCATTGAAGTTTGCGAACAGCTGAGGAGCGAACCCGAGACAGAAAAGATTCCGATCATCATATTAACGGCCAAAGCGTCCGAGGCGGACAGGATCGCCGGCCTCGATCTCGGTGCCGACGATTACATGGCGAAGCCCTTCTCGGTCAAGGAACTGGCAGCGCGTATACGCGCCGTACTACGCCGGACCTCTGAAGATGCTTTGCTGTCGTACAAGGACGAAAAGTTGTCGATTGATTTTGAAGATGTCCGCGTCGTGTGCTGCGGCAACCAGGTGAAACTCACTCGTAAAGAGTTTGCCCTGTTAACTGCGCTTGTAGTAAGTCAAAATCGCGTTGCGACACGGCAAAAGCTACTCGACAACGTGTGGGGCTACGACTATTGCGGCGACATACGGACGCTCGACGTGCACGTGAGACGGCTGCGACAAAAACTTGGTGCTTGTGCGGCGTCAATCGAAACAGTCGTTGGCGTCGGGTATCGCTTTGCGGGAAATCACCAGCGTCCAGTTTTGTAAAACCATAGAGTTTTTGCTGAAAAAAAGCTGACAAAAGCGCCATCGGTATTTACTACGACCTGACATGGCCGGTCGTGGCTTTTGAAATGAAGTTAAATATATTGGAACGCCCCCCCCCCCCGACGAGCTGGCGACACTTACAAACCCCTGCCAATCTAATCGCGCGAAGAGTGCTTTATGAAAACTGCCTCGGTCAAATAAACATTTAGTTCACAAATATCTTTGACATAATCGCCAATCCGTTCGAGGTGCTTTGCAACAAACAACAGATGGGCGCCACCGGCAGCGGCAGCAGGATCATGAATCATCGTTTCGAGCAGTTGACCAAACACCCTGTGGTAGCTAGTGTCGATTTCCTTATCGCGTTTTATAACCTTTCGGGAAGTCTCCGCGTCTTCATTTGTAAAGGCATCCAAAGCCGTTCTTAACATTTCGGCTGCGATATTGGCCATAAATGAGAATTCGACATAATTTTTGACCGATGGTTCATTGTTAAGAATTATGGCGGCTTCGGCGATATTGCCCGCATGATCAGCAATTCTTTCCAAAATCGGAGTGATTTTAGCGACTGAAATCACAAACCGGAGGTCGTGGGCAGCGGGTTGATGGAGTGCGAGAATTTCGATGCTCAACCGGTCGATTTCTAGTTCTAGCTGATTTATGACTTTATCTTCTTCCAGCACCCGCTCTGCAAGTTGCGTATCACGGTCGGCCAATGAGCGTATTGCCCGATTAACGGCCGCCTCGGTTGCGCCGCCCAGAAGAAGTATCTTATCTCTTAATAAATCTAGTTGTTGGTCTAATATCCTGCGTTTCATTCGTAATACCCTATTATAATCTAGTCGGTCTTAATGGGGAGGTTTTTACCCAAACCGCCCCGTAATGTAATCCTCGGTCAGCGTTTCGTCCGGGTTGGTAAACATCTTTTCCGTGTTGTTATATTCGATCAATTTGCCGAGCATGAAGAACGCGGTACGGTCTGAAACGCGCGCCGCCTGCTGCATGTTGTGCGTGACGATGACGATCGTATATTTACGTTTAAGTTCGACGACCAACTCTTCGATCTTTTGGGTCGCAATTGGGTCCAGAGCTGACGCGGGTTCATCCATAAGGATCACCTCGGGTTGAACGGCGAGCGCCCGGGCAATACACAGTCGCTGCTGCTGACCACCGGAAAGCCCAAAGGCGGATGTTGGAAGGCGATCCTTAACTTCATCCCAAAGAGCCGCGTCGGTCAGAGCTTTTTCAACGCGATCCGCCAGATCGGCCTTGCCGTCATGGATCCTGTTTATACGGATCCCGTATGCCACATTTTCAAAAATAGACTTTGGGAACGGGTTCGATTTCTGAAAGACCATCCCGACCTTGCGGCGGAGCGCAACGACATCCGTACCAGGGCTGTAAATATCCTGTCCGTCGATCATCACGGTTCCGTTTACAGACGCGATC
>JBGTCS010000065.1:0-23396 GCA_041748715.1 Pyrinomonadaceae bacterium
AGAACCTGTCGGCGGGACTGACCCTGAAAACGCGGTGAAACGCCGGTTTCCAAGAGGCCATTCTCATTCAACTGGTCAATAGCGAGCCATACGAAATCTTCGGTGACCTTTCCGGCTCCGTTCGATTCGAACTGCTTAACAATGTCGTTAACGGTATTGCTGCCGTCACACGACTTCCAAACTAAGGCAGCAGACTGATTTAAGCAATGAGCTTTGTTGCTGTCCAGGTCGTAAACTAGTACCTCATCGGGCATTTCCTGGACCACAATGCCATTTTGGCGGGCCATCGGATTATTCGGGTTATTCATCTTCTTCCTCCAAACGAATTAGGTTATGCGTATGCAAAATAAAGTCAAAGTTTGCCAAGATCCTGACGTTTATAAAATCAACGATCTTGAGAAACCAAAATATTCAATAATTCTACCTCAAATCACGTTATTGTCAACGAACTCAAGTAGTGTTTTAGCAAATTTGTCAGCCGAACCTCTAAGACTCGAAGCAATTATTGCATGGCGTGACACATTATGCAAGACCTCCATGGCAAATTTTGGGCGATAACGGATAGATAATGTAAACGGAATTATTTTTAATAATCCATTGCCCGAACTAAGGATCTCAGGCTGCCATTTTTCACCTGGACGATACCCTGTCAAGAGGATCAAACCGACCGGCAACGGCCCTTTACCATAGGTTCCGCCGAGATCCTCCACGGATAGATCATAGGTTTTATAGTCCTCAGTTCTGAGGTTGAGCCGACGCGGGAAAGGGTGAACAAATCCCTTTTGGTCCAGGATCGCGAATTCGTCTGAATAATACTCAGCCCCGATTTTGACCAGTTCGGCAACCAGAGTCGATTTTCCCTGATAACTGTCGGCCGGGAGAACGATCGCTTTTCCCTTCCACCCGACTACGCCCGCGTGTAAAAAAACCCGGTCGGTGGCGTATTCACCAATGGCCACGCGGAGAATGCTGTCAAAAAACTTAAAGAAAATGGTCTCATCTTCTCCGTAGGAGATTTGCTCGCCATTTTGGATTAGATGAAAAACCCCAGAATCATCGCGTGGTAGTTCAAATACATGGTCAAATTCGACGCCGTCGTACGATGTGAGGTTACCTAATAGTGCTTTTTTTGAAACCAACTCAGCTTTGTCGACCAATTCCTGATGATTGCTTTCGATCTTGACAAGTACTCCGTAAGATTCAAATGCAAATGCTCTATTGGCTTTTGATTTGCGCATGATGGGCGATTTGGATGTCATACGATATACCATACTAGCCCAGCACCTTTTCTTTAAAACAGAGAAATAAAATCACCGATGTCAGTACGATCACAACCGGGAACATCGCAAGGCCAATATCATCACGAAACTGTACCGATACAAGAACCGAAATGGAAAGAATCGATGCCAAAATGCCGTAGATAACCGTTACCCGGCGGTGGGAATACCCGGATGAGACCAATCGTTGAAATAAGTGTTCGCGGTGAGCAATCCATATCTTTTCGCGCTTAATCGCTCTGCGGACGATTGTAATGATCGAATCGAAAAGAAAAAACCAGACAAAGAGAACAGCCGCAATGGGTAAAAGGTCCGGTGATTTAACAGCTGATGTGCGTGCAAGCAAAGGTAAGGCTGCAAAAGTAAAACCCAAAAACGCACTCCCGACATCGCCCATGAATATCTTTGCAGGATTCCAGTTATGGACTAGAAACCCGAGGCTCGACGCAGCAATTATACCGCTGAAAAAATAGATCGCGGGCATATCGAGGATTAGTCCCAAAATAAGCCAACCGATTCCGGCGATCACGGCCTGTAGGCCGGCGAGCCCATCGATGCCGTCCATAAAATTATATGAATTGACCATCCACACGATCCATAAAAATGTCAGGACATACCCAAAATTGCCGAGACTCAGTTTGCCGAGCATCGTAATTCCATGCCAGGTATCCACATCAATTATCAAGACGGCGGCGGCGGCGGCGTGGACAATCAATCGCCAGATAAATGGGATCGAGCGGAGATCGTCGAGAAAACTCACTAGAGCGATCAAAAGAGCACCGACAAAATAACCCCACGAATACGTGCCCGTCGTAATGACCGATATCGGAACATAAAGCACGAGGCACAGAATCACAATCACGACGCCAGCGCCATGCGGCATCGGCTCGCTGTGTGAGCTCCGCTCGTTGGGAATAACCAGCATGTTCCGCTTTATGCTCAAACGCCGGTATAGACCCACGCCGATATAGGCGAGACAGAATACGGCGGCAAAAATGACTATCTCAATCATTCCTTAACTAATTCTAAGGCCGTTCGTTCGGCCTCTGTGGGGATTTTATTTATGAACCGTAACGGCCCGGGCCTGTATAAATCCTTTGATAACATTTAGGCTGCGCAAAGCTTGAGGCAAACTACATTGAACCGAAACTAATTTAAGGTGTCAAACGCGACGCTGCCAATCGGGTGTCAAATTTCCCATATCATACCGCTAAAAAGGTTTAGACAATATTTTAGCCCGACTTTCTCGTTTTCGAGCTTCGGCATTATCGACAATTCGACGTCGTTCAATTTGTCGCGGGAGTATACTTTCCTAATTTTCGGAACGTGTTAATTTCGATCGTTGCCGATGAGAGCATCCTGGTATGCCTCTAATGCCGAGTTTGGAGAATATTTAGCAACGGCGGCTTCGCGTGCCCGTTGCCCCATTGCGCCGAGTTCGGATCTGGTGTCGAAAATACGCAATATCTGGTCGTGTAATTGCTGCGGACACCCAGGTTCGACGTACCACCCAATTCCCTCTTCGCTGATAACGCGTTCAAGTTCGGAACCCTGTTCGGCCAGAGCCAAAATTGGTTTGCCGGCAGCCATAATGTTATAGGTTCGACTAGGCATCGCCGTTCCGAGCATTCCTTTAATCAATGCGACCAGTCCGACATCGCATGCATTTAGAAAAATTATCTGGTTCGCTCGCGGACGATAATCGAGGACGGTGATATTTTTGAGTTCACGAGCGTTGATCGTATTTACAAGCCATGCCTTTTTGGCACCGGCGCCGATAAAGACAAAATGAAATTCCTCACGCGCTTGAAGCCGTTCGGCACATTCGACAATAGTTTCGATATCGGTCGGATGACCTATATTACCGGCATACATAAACACAAAGTTTTCAGCTATTCCCAGTTCGTTAAGGAGTGAATTATCATTGCGGTCCGTTGGTTCGATGGCGTCGAGGTCAGCCCAATTTGGGATCGTAACGATCGGAATGTCGAGACCTGCCGTCTTTCGCTCGAACAACTCTTTCATATCACGGCCCATCACGATTATTTTCGACGCGTACTTGTAAACCCAGCGATTTATATAATTTACAAAATTAACAAAGGCCGAATCCTCTTTCACGGCTCCGACAGCGATCAGTATTTCGGGATAACTATCCTGAACGAGAATCGTATAGGTTGCTCCGCGCAGCAATGCGGCCAGCGTTGCGGTGACCGGCAAACTTGGCGGAGCGGTTACGACAAGGATCTGATCGCCCCTTTGCAAATGCCGCAGCGATTTCAAAAATATCGAAACGCCGATCGTCAGCATATTTATCAGACGAAAAAATAGAATATTCTTGTCGAGAGTGGTTCCCCATGTGCGATGTATTTCAACACCGTTTCTAATTTCATGCTTTGGCGCACGTTGTCCGCGGGACATATGCTTTGGCTGTCCGGTAATGACTTTAACTTTTCGGTGTGGTGCCAGCCCTTCCGCAATAGAGGTGAGATAATAGCCGGTCGAGATCTCCTCAGGAAAATACACCTCGGTCAATATCCAAAGGCTATTTACGCGACTCTCCGTCCGGCCAGGGTTTGAAACCGATTCGCCCATGCTTTATGAAACGTGTCGGCGAAAACTGGTATAGCCGAGCATTATTTTGGTGACGGTTTGCGACACATTTTCGGTTAGATACTCTTGCGGGGCTCGCCAATTCGCTGGTTGGCCGATCGCCAGTCCGACAGCGTTGACAATCATGCTGGCTTCAGCCCCGCTTAAAATATTGCTGCCGCATTCGATCGTTTCCGGACGTTCGGTGACATCCCGAAGCGTAATGTTCGGAATACCAAAGATCGAGCATTCTTCCTGGACCGTTCCGCTGTCCGTCAAAACCGCCAGCGAATTTTTCTCAAGTTTTACAAAATCAAAAAATCGCAGTGCCTTGAGCAAACGGATATTCGGTGACGCCGGACGTATCCCGTGCTGTTCCATCTTTTGTGCAGTTCGCGGATGAACCGATACCAAGACAGTTTTATCAAATTTGGCGGCGATCTCAGCCAGACCGGCAAAAATCTTCGCGATTCGTTGCGGTTCATCGACATTCTCTGCCCGATGCAGAGTTACAAGAAAATATTCGAACGGGTCTACTTTTAGCGATTTCATCACTTCGCTCGCGTCGATACTTTCAGAATAATGATCGAGGACCTCTTTGATCGGATTGCCGGTCACAAATATACGGTCGCGGTCAATGCCTTCGCGAACTAAATTTTCCTTGCTCCGTTCGGTGTACGGCATCAATATCGAACTAGAATGATCGATAATTCGGCGATTCACTTCTTCGGGGACGCGGTTGTCGTAACAGCGGTTACCGGCTTCCATATGAAACACTGGTATTTGCCGCCGGGCAGCGGTGATCGCAGATAAAGCACTGTTTGTATCGCCAAGAATGAGAACCCGGTCAGGTTTGTGTTTTTCTAATAATTCGTCGGTTTTAGTAAGAATTTGGCCAATCTGGTCGCCAAAGCTTTTTGATTTGATGCCCAAGTGAACATCAGGCGGTCGGATCTCAAGATCGCGAATAAAGACGTCACTCAAGCTTTCGTCGTAGTTCTGGCCGGTGTGAACGGTGGTATGTTCACAATGCTGATCCAGTACCTTAAGAATTAAACTTAGTCTGATGATCTCCGGCCTGGTGCCGAAAATTGTCATTATTTTCATAGCTTTACATCGACCTGAGTCGTTCAGTCCGCGATCAGGAACTGTCTGATCTCGTCCCCTGAATCCGCTAAAAGTTGTCGCAGCCCATCATTCGTCAAATTATTGTCTTTGGACGAATATTCATCCTCGAGCGCCGGCACAAAATCCGTTTCGCCTCTCAGTTCGGGCAGAACGGGGAGAATTACATAGTAATCGCCGCGTTCGACCGTGCGAAAACATTCATCTTCGGAAACCATTATTTCGTGAACTTTCTCGCCGGGTCTGATGCCTGTAAATTCGATCGGCAGTTTTTTGGACCCCATCAAAACGGTAGCGACATCCGTTATTCTGGCGGACGCGACCTTTGGAACAAATGTTTCGCCGCGACCCGGGCTGCGAACGGCTTCAAAAACAGTATCGACCGCCCGATCAAGAGTTAGAAGGAATCTTGTCATCTCGGGCAAAGTGATAGTGATCGTCTGACCTTTTTTGATCTGATCTACAAACAGCGGGACGATCGAGCCGCGTGATGCCACGACATTCCCATAACGAACGCAATTAAGTTGGACCGACGGACAGTCGCGATTCGCCTCGATCAAAACGCGTTCCTGTAGGGCTTTTGTCATACCCATGACGTTTATGGGTTTGCACGCCTTATCGGTTGAAATACCAATGACCTTTGCCACGGGCAGGTCGTTTTCCCGGATTGCTCGCACGATATTAGCGGCCCCGTAAACATTGGTCAAGACGGCCTCAAATGGAAAATATTCGCATGACGGTACTTGTTTCAAAGCTGCGGCGTGGAAAATCACGTCGACGCCCTGCATCGCGGCGATCAGAGCCGGATAATCGCGTACGTCGCCGATCCGAAAATTTAGTACTGCGTCCGAATGATGGTAAATGACATCGTCGGTTGCCGTCTTTTTATGCAGAAATTCGAGCCGCATATAATGCTGCTTAGCCTCGTCCCGCGAAAAGACGGTAATTTGTGACGGAGCGCCCATTTCACCGCTTAAAATACGTTTGACGAGTGTCTGCCCCAGCGATCCGGTTCCGCCCGTGACGAGTATGTGTTTGCCTTCTAGTTCCAACATTTTATCTCAGAGAAATACTGGCATTAAGCCGTATATTCGTTTTACTCTATACGGGTTCTCAGAAAAACCTTAACGTCCGGTCCTTCGCCCGTCCGGAATAAGTTATAAGTGATAGGTTATAGCTGAAAAGTATGGCAGTTGCGTAAATTATCCCTTTTCACTTATTACTTATAACTTATTTCGACGGAATATTACATTGACGTTCGCGATCGGCCGGTTTTTCAAAGACCCTGTTAATTATTCCCCTTTTGATCCAAGGGCCCTTTCAAAAATATTCAAATTTGCCGCGTCCAGCGATGGGTCTTGTAACCAATTAACTGCAAACTGACGCGAACGGTCCGAATATTCCTTAAATTCATCAGATGACATCAAAGAGCATTTATCCAAAACATCGAACCACAAATTTGGTGACTCGAGCGGCAGATCCCAGCCGATACCCTTTTCCTGTAGATTTTGCCACGGCGTTCGGTCGCTGATAATTACTGGGCAGCCCGCCGCCAGGGCCTCGATTATAGCGATGCCAAAATTTTCTCCCAGTGTCGGTAAAACAAAAAAATGATATTTCGTCAGTGTTTCTGCAACATTCTCATGCGGTATCGATCCCGCCGATCGAACAATTATGTTTGAGGGCAGGTTTCCAATAATAGTTTCCGCCTCGCTCCAGTAATCTTGTTCTTCGAGCGGACCGTAGATGTCGAGTTCGAGTTGGGTCGTGTGGCCAGAAAGCTTCTCCAGCAGCCAGTTCATATTTTTCTTACGCATGTATCGCGAAAGGAAAACCAACTTTACCGAACCCTGCGCCTTTTCAGGTTTTGAATCAAATTTATAGTCAGGAAGTATCATTTTTGGCAGCATTGTGGGTGCCAGCAAAATGCTGTCGCCCTTGCTGGCGAGCTTTTCAACTTCCCTGTGTTCAGTTTCGGATGCCACTTTCCACGAAACCCGGTGATGTATTCTTAAAAATTTGGCGGCGATTTTAAACAACTTCTTACGAATCGGCTTTATAGACATTGCACCGTCCGAAAGTTCCCCTTCAGGAGCTAAGATTATTGGAACCTTTGGTACACGTCCCAATTTACAAAGCAATAGGGACATTGTGGTCAACGGACTGAAAAAACTGTTAAGAAATAATACGTCAGGCTCGACTTCTCTGATTAAACGGGCGATCGTTGCAAAGCGAATGTTATCGCTGGAAAGGTAAAAAACAGGGTTACCATCAACGATGTTCCATTTATCAATCTCGACCGTATCATATGGGACGCGGCTCATTTTTCCGTCATGGTCTCGAGTAATAATCCGAAAATCAAATTTGCTCCCGAACCGTTCAAGCAAACTGACCAGGGAGCGCAGTGCTCCGCCGCTTTTGTAACCGGGCAGGTAGTAATCGCAAATGATCAGAATACGGGGCCCGGATATTGGTTCTGGCATAAAAATTGGGTTAACTAGTTCGAAAGGGCCAGCTCTGGCTTTGGGCGGGAGGCTCGTCAGATTCGGACACCCGTTTGATCATTTCCGACCAGCTCAATGGTTCAAATCCGGTTTCGGTTTTAAATTTTGACGAATCGAGGCTGCGGTCGATAGCTGCCTCGGAGCTAGGCACGATTGTCACCCCGGCGTCATAGAATTCATTAAGCAATTGTAGAAGGCTAAATTTACTGATCGGTTCGCTGGAAATATGATAAATCCCTCTAAGATCCGGATAATCCGATATCAATTTCGCAATAATATCCGCAAAGACACCCGACACAAAACCGGTGTAGATTGCGTGCGTGTAACCTTGAACCATGCCTCCCGAGTGTGACAAAAACCATTCGACAATGCTGTTTTTTGTCGACAGTTCGCGACCGATAATTGAGGTTCTGATCGTGAGAATGTTATCGCCGGTCACTTCTCCCAAAAGTTTGCTCATTCCATACAGATCCCGCGGGGTTGGAGTATCATCCTCCGAATAATTTCCTTTTGTACCGTCAAATACACAATCCGTGCTGATCGAGATCAATCTGAAGCCAAATTCCGCGGAAAGCTCCGCAAGCTGGTGCGGAAAAATTGAGTTAATCAAGAGCGTCGCCACAACATCATTATAGCGGGGATTTTGCTTAATGACCCCAACTGCATTTATCACGACAGCGGGACGGACGGTTTGGATAGCCCGGCGTACATCGGCTTGATTGGTAACATCAATGTTGGAGATTATGGTTTGTTCGTCAAATATATCGAAACTTTTCACCGCCCCGAAGTCGCCTCTCAAAGTAGCAAATACCTCGTATTGAGATCGCAATCGCTGATATAACTTGTGGCCCAGCATGCCATTGCCGCCGAAAATTAAGATGGACATCCGTATAAAGTTTTATTCGAAAAAGAAGCTTGCCGCAGCCGGCCAAAAAGTAGTTTATCGGTTGAAGGTTGATGAA
Organism: Pyrinomonadaceae bacterium; assembly: GCA_041748715.1. Lineage (GTDB taxonomy): Bacteria > Acidobacteriota > Blastocatellia > Pyrinomonadales > Pyrinomonadaceae > OLB17. The sequence continues at coordinate 8,458 of JBGTCS010000065.1, forward strand.
ACAAGCCGCATCCAGATGTCGAGTATCTAAAAAGTAATCTTAGGATTCGGTCTAGTCTTGTAAAAAATGTTAACAAAAAAAATGGACCCACGGATCGGACTCCGTGTCGCTTGACTGCCGTTCAAATCCCATTTGTTCCAGAGCATTAATAATTTTTTCCGCGGGCCGATCTTTACTTTCGTGAATCTCCATTATCAAGTATCGACACTGTGTAAGTCTTGAATATGCCCCTCCTGCGAATACCTCGAACTCCGCTCCTTCTACATCCATCTTACAGATGTCGATCGCTTCGTTGCCAAAATGGGTCTCAATAATTTCATCCAAACTTAGGCCGCGTATTTTGTGAACAACTGCGTTCGGCCCGACGTTCTTTTCAAAAATATTATCCGATACGCCGCCGTCACCGATCGCAATCTCTAACATTTTCGATTCGCCGCATAATGCGGCATTTTGCACAGTCACATCGGCATCGAGATTCCGGTGGAGATTAAATTGCAACCGGAAAAACGTTTTAGGATTAAATTCTAAACATACTACCTTTCCCAACCGTAAACTATCGGCCTGCAGCAATAGTGGAAAGCCTCCATTGCCCACGCCCAAATCGAGGATATTTACGCTATCTGGCAATTTCATCCGTGGCAAGAAGCGTCTGTACATCGCCGAAGTCAACACCTCACGAGCACTGTTCGCATCGCCGCCTCGGTGATCCATCAAAATGGCAAGGCGCTTGTAACGATAGACGTTTAAGGTCTCATGAGGGAAAAAAATCCTCGTGATTATCAACCACAGGCGGTTCTCGAATTGCCAAATCTCTTTTAAACCTTCGATTTTCGTTTTTAAACTCGTTAAAAAATTCCTTCTTCACCGGGCTGCGATCACACCTCCGATGCTTTGCAGATCCACCCATCATCAGACATGGCTGATTTGTCGACAAAGGTTTGCAGACGGCTCCACACAATTTCGGGCGTAATGCCGGTCATACAAGGGTGGCCGGGCACCGGACATTCATTCAGCCCACATCCTGCACATTCAACCCGATGGTAAATCACGGAATGCCCAGCTCCGAGGGGAAACCATTGGCCCGGATTATCGCGTTCGTGATGAATCGAAAAACATCGTGCACCAGCCGCCGCGGCCAGATGCGAAGTGCCCGAATCTACGCCCAGATAAAGATCGCACATCGAGAGAAATGCGGCAGATTCGAGCACTGAAAACTTGCCCGCCAGATTTATTCCAGATCCCAGAGATTTGACGATCTCATCGCCGATGGCGGCTTCGGCCGGGCCGCCTACGATTACAATTTCATGATCTAAGGTCGCGGCTATTCTTCCGGCAAGGTCGATAAAATTTGTCACCGGCCAAAGGTTTGCCGAGGTCTTGCTTCCAGGTCCGATTGCAATCACCGGGGAATGGGGATCTTTTTTTAGCGGGATCAAAATGTCTTTTACTGTTTTTAGTTCGTCGTCGGAAAATCGGAAAAACGGCGTGCGGAGGTCGCTCTCTAACGAAACCTTAATACCATCAAGTTCGAGCCGGATCAATTTTCGCATCGCCTCGTGATCGGTGACTGCCGGATGGCCTGACGATTCGGTCGGATACAGTTCCGCTTTTGAAAATGAATGAAACCCGAACAGATCGCTAATACCACATGCCTGAAAAAAGGCTTTGTCACGCCGAATCGAAGCGGCCGGACGTTCGCTCGGCGCAAGATATATTACGGTTTTGAACCGTTCATTCCGAAGCTTTATGAGCAGCCGAACATATCCAAGGGCTTTGACCGCTCCCTTTAGATCGCTTTGATAGCTCAATGTTCTGTCAAAGAGGTCACTGGGAACGACCTCGGAGGCCGCGACCAAACCTCCGGCTTGCGTATTTTGCAGGATGACGATTTCAGCATCCGGAAATTGCCGTCGAACCGCCCGCATTGCGGGAATTGTAACGATCGTATCACCCAGCGAGCCTATCAAATAAACCAGGATCTTTTCTTTTTTCGCGCTCGCGGACGATGATTTCATTGAGCTAATTTGACGAGATCAGTTCGACTGACGTGCGGCCTCGGAAGCCAGCATTTCGATTGTAATTGGCGTGGTACCGACACTCTCAACCACTAATCCGGCGGCAAAATTGGCGATCTCGGCCGAGCTATAAAAATTCATTCCGCTGCCCAGAGCCACGGCAAGAGTTCCGATGACGGTGTCACCGGCGCCGGTGACGTTGTAAACATTTCGAGCGCTCGCCATCAAATGCTCCGCCTCCTTGGCCCGGTAGAATAAGGTCATTCCCTTTTCGCCACGCGTTACGACGAGAGCCTCGAGTGACAGGTCGTCGAGCAATTGTTTGCCCGAAAGTGCGACGACATCCGGATGATCGATGTCTAACCGGCAGGCGTCCGCCGCCTCTTTCTGGTTTGGGGTAAGAATTGTAGCACCGCGATATTTTTGGTAATCATTTCCCTTCGGATCAACGAGAACCTGTTTATTGTGGGCCTTTGAATGACCGATTATGTTCTGAAGAAGTTCGCTTGTCAGAAATCCCTTGCCATAATCCGAAATAACGACGACATCGGTGGTTTCGATCAACGGACAGATTTCATTGAAAAGACGTTGAGCGTCTTCAGAACTGAGATCGATCACCGTTTCCTGATCGATACGGGCGATTTGTTGGTTATGAGCGATAATCCTTGTCTTTACAGTGGTCTTGCGGTCGCCGATCGGGAAGAACTTAAAAGCCGATATTCCCGATCCTTCCATAACCTTTGGCATCAAAGCCGCATCTTCGTCATATCCGGTTATCCCGACTAAATAAGGCTGGGCTCCCAAACCGGCGATATTCGCCGCAACATTGGCCGCTCCGCCGGCGGCCAGGCTCGTGTCGTCGAGTGAAACGACCGGCACCGGAGCTTCGGGTGAGATCCGTTTGACCGTGCCCCACCAATATCGGTCGAGCATGACATCGCCAATTACGAGGACCTTTACATTAGAAAAATTTCCGGGAATTAGCATTTCTATCGATCTTGAAAGGCAGTGTCTATGATCTCGCACCAGATATGGGCGATGGTAATGTGTGCTTCCTGAATGCGGGCGGTTCGTTCCGACGGGACAAGAATGCAGGCGTCGCACAACGACGCCAGTTTTTTGCCATTTGCTCCAGTCATGCCGACGATCGTGCACCCGCGATTGCGGGCCGTCATGACGGCGGAAATGACATTTGGCGAATTGCCGCTTGTGCTAATAGCGATCAAACAATCGCCGTCGGAAGCCAAAGCCTCCACTTGGCGGGCGAAAATTCGCTCGACGTCGTAATCGTTCGCGATCGCGGTCAACGCCGAAGTGTCGGTTGTTAACGAGATCGCCGGCAATGCCCGACGTTCGGTTTCGTATCGTCCGACAAATTCAGCCGCGATATGTTGTGCGTCAGCGGCGCTGCCGCCGTTTCCGCACAAGAGCACCTTTTTTCCCGATTGAAAAGTTTTTAAGATCAGTTCGGCACATTCGGCTATCGAATCCTGACATACGGCAGCAGCCGAGCGGATAACCTCAATATGCTGGGAAAGCGAACGTTCAATCACCGAATCATCGGTTTCGACCTTGTGAGTTTCATCACTTTTAATTCGGGCGACGATATCACTCGACGAAAATCCCGGCACCAACGGCAGCGAATAAACTTTCCCGCCGTAACTTTCGACAAAGTCAGCGCCGATGATCTCGCCGGTCTGCCAATCGCCGCCCTTGACCAGCACATCGGGCTTCAGTCGCTTTATTAACTGTTCGGGCGTAAGTTCATCAAATATAATGACTTCATCAACCGATGTTAAGCCCTCGAGCACGGCTTTTCGAGCCTCCTCGCTCTGGATCGGTCGATCCGGACCCTTAATCGCCCGGACGGATCTGTCGCTGTTGATGCCGACGATAAGCCGTGATCCAAGCTTTTTCGCTTGTCGAAGGATGTCGACGTGCCCTGCGTGAAGAATGTCAAAACATCCGTTTGTAAAAACTATCATGTGCGTTGGTGGCGAACGGGCAATTTTGTCTGGCTGCTGAATTTCGCGACGATCCAAACAAATAAAATTCCTATACTAGAGGTAAAAGCAATCTTAAAAAGAGTTGGAATAATAGTTCCATAAAACCCTTCATAAGATATAGCAGTCAATAACATAAAATAAAGGGTAAGACGCCATGTAACGCCCGTCCGACCTTCAATCAAAGTTCGATATATAAAGCGCAAACCAACCCCGATTACAAACATCCCTAAAGGGACCCCGACAATTCCGTAATTTCGCAAAAGGTCGCCGACGGGGGTTATGGCAAACGAAGATTCGCCGAAGTTGAAATAGAGTTCGCTGTATTTTCGCGGGTCCGAAGCAACTGGTTTTCCCTCCCAGACGACGCGCGGAACCATAAACGTCGTCATGTCCACCCAAATGTTGTCGTCCAAGCCGTATGCTTCCTCATAAGGTTCTAATTGTTCATAGCTCGAAACTACGACGGCGAGTGTGGTAAGAATATCGACTCGGCCGGCGAAGTTTGTGACGCCGAAAAGCGTGGATTCGTAAAGATCATTTCGGCCCAGCTCGTCAAAGGTCTGAAAAATACTCTCAGTATAGCGCCCGGCACTTATCTGTTCTTCCCCACCTTTAATATTTCTGAAGGTGGTTCCATAGACCATTCCCAATATGAGTCCTAATACTAATAAAAAACCCGCCAGGGATGTAACCTTAAAGCTTAACTTTCGCCCCGAAAGTATATACGCAAGAGTTACGATAAGAAATAACTGGATCACGCTGCCCCTATTGCCCGAATAAAGAAACTTGCCCAGTCCTGTTGTGACCAGGAGTATAACGGCAGGTATATGGGTGACTCGCCAAGTTCTTTCGCGGAAGATAATTAAACACAAAAGAAAACTGCCTTGGAGCCAAAATAGTGTGGTCAGATAAAGTATTCCGTCATAGGTGCCGATCTCGTTAGCTCGTTGATAACCAAATCGACCCAGCAATAGGGCGATAATACTGATCAATACTCCGGAGAGTAGTAACATTATAGCTGGCAAAATTAAGGCGTTAGAGGGAAAATCAGTTGTCGGCAAGCGACGCTCAACTACAGTGCCGAGCTTAGTGCCGATAGGCACCAAATAGCCCGATGCAAGCCCCAGATATCCCAATCCGATCAAAATTAGAGTGAGGGGCAGAGTATGCTCTGCATCCTGAATTAACGGGATAAAGTAAGGCTGGGACCAGCCCACCGCGAAAAATAATCCACCTAATACAAACGCGGGAAACCAGTAAGAAAAAGTCGCAAAAACCAAAGGGTCCGCAAAAGAGAATTTTCCCTGATAGTAAAGCAGGAACATGGGGATGCACATTACCAGTCCCAAACCAACAATCCACGGCACCAGGAATAAATATGGATACTCTTCGAAAGAGCCTGCAGAGATAAATAGAGCGAACAATGCCCCAATAACCGCCACGCTCATAAGCAGAATACCCGGAAAGACGGTGTGACCCTGACGGAATTTTTTGGCCGCCAAAGAATGGCTTATCGCTGCCTGCATTTTAGTAAGACTATTTAACTTTTCGACAGATAGCAATTACTCCATCTGCCCATTGAGGAGCAATTTTTACGCAAATATCATTAAGAATATTCAAAAACCATCTATTATGCGGTCGGTGTTCGTAACCGAGGTCGTAAAATAGAAAGTTGTCGACCCGCATATCATGGCGCTCGACGAGAAGTTTTAGGGTGGAATATGAGTAATATGCGACATGATCCGGGTGAACCGCTTCCTGTTTCCCCCGTTTGCCCCGAATCCCGTACCAAAAAAATCGCATGCCGCAGAATGCATTTATTGTGGTGATAATCAATATGGAGTCGGGACCCATAAAACGTTTAATCCCCTGCAAAAATAATCCGGGGTTATTTAGATGCTCAATCATTTCGCCCGCGACGATGACGTCAAATTTGCCAACGAGTTCGAGTTGCTCCAGATTTTCTAGATTTCCAAGGACAATATTCTTCGATCCATGAGCTTTGAGGATGTCCACTCCCTCTTGATCGGCGTCCAAACCCCACAGGCTGCTGGCTGTTTTTTCCAATTCAAAATGGAGAAGCATGTCGTTTTCAATCGCATCGGCAGTATAAGGAAAATTTGTACAACCTAAATGCAGAACTTTCTTACCTGAGCAAAGCTTTTTGATTAAATCCAACCTTTGTACTACTGAAAAGTCTTCGACCATCGCTAAATAGTATCAAATGTGGAATTTGTACGAACTCACAGTCTTATCGAAATTTTACAAACATATTCCGCAACAACTGCTTTTCATCTGGCTCGAATATTCCTGTCACGCTTAGAATGCCCGTATAGATTGCAAGCCCGGCTGCAATGCTCGTGAAAAATGTCCACCACGAAGGTTGTAATATCGACAAAATGAGCATTTCCGTGACGATCGCAAAAATAGCAGCTAAAATTATTTTTATCGCTGTCATGCCCCAAAAGCGGATCATTACACCGCCGATAAATCGTTTTTCGACATAGAAAATAAGTGGAATAAAAACGAGAACACCGATCAATCTGCCGATTGCAACACCTTTTTCCTGAAGGCTGCCCGAAAGCGTCAGCATGAGAGGTATTGAGATAATAAGCCATACAAAAGTAGCAAGTGCGTTTATTGCGGCGAACTTAAAGCTTTCGGCGACTAACCATGCGGCGGTAGCCATTGCGAGAATCCCAAACGTAAATACATGAATAACGAGCATCCAATAAGCAGATTCGGCGAAAGCCTCATTGATCCATAACGCCAGAAACAGACGTCCACCTATGATTGCAGATAAAACCGCGAAAACGATCAATATGAGGATCAACTTACTGGTTTTTCGATATAATTCCGCCAATTTCTCCGGCTCTCCGAGCAACTCATTGACCGCCGGAAAAAGTGCCAAAACTAAACTGCCGGTAAATAGGTGGATATACGTCGCCAGGATCATTGGCACAACGTAGAAGGGGAGGGCCTCGATGCCAAACCTTCGGACGATCCAACCTCTTTCAAATAGCAACAGCAGGCTGCCGCATAATTGGTAGGCGATAATACTGGCGGAGTATCGCCAAACGGATCGCCACGCTTCGGCCTGGATTCGAAAGGTAAAAGAGAATTCGGGCAGTAGTCTCAACGCCAATTTGAAAGAAACAATGCCGCTTACCAAGGAGACCAGTAAGGTCGAGGTCAATATGGCCAGAACCGAATATCCCAACAGGACGGCAGCAACACTTCCGATACTCAATAGTAGACTGGTCAGATTAGTAACGAGTAGATAAATATCAAACCGCTGAAGGCCTTGTAGGATCAGCTGAAAGATCTGGCCTGTGGTCCCAATTAAAATTATTGCGGCAGCGAGGTAGAGTGCGAGAATAGCATCGTTTTGCAATTCTGGTGAGATTAACATTATATCGGCGACAATTAACCGGGCAAATAAGACGACTGATCCGGTAGCCAATAAACTCAGCGAAATGGTCAAGATAATTGTCGATGAAACTATGTCAGATATTTTGTCTATCTCGCCGCTGGAGCGATATTCTGCTATGTATTTCGCGGCCGCCCGTCCTATACTGCCGGTAAAAAAATAGCCGATAAAACCCAGAATTACGACGTACAAACCATACATTTCGTTCCCGAGGTTTATAATCAGAATAGGTGTAATAACAAACGTAGGAAATATAGGAAATAGCCATGACAACAAGCCATAAAGGCTATTCTTTGCATGGCGATGCCGGCGGTTAGGTATCTCATCCGGCATTTTTGAAACACTCCTTGTATTTGCTAATCGCTATTTTGGCGGTGGTGCGCTCGTCAAAAGTGTTTAGGACAAATTCGCTGCCGGCGGTTGAGAGTTTTTTACGAAGCAGGGGATCGTTTTTCAATTCTATTATCGCAGCGGCCAGAGCCGCCGGATCACCGGCCGGGATCAACAATCCTGTCTCACGGTGCATTATCGCCTCGGGGATCGCATATACGTTGGTCGATATACACGGCAGTCCCAGAGCCATTGCCTCAAGCAATGAGATCGGAAGCCCCTCGATAAAACTGGGCAAAGCAAACACGTCGGCGATGCGAAAGAAATTTAATATATCCGGACGTTCCCTGCCGGCGGATTCTGACCGGATTAACTGAAAACTGCCATCCAACCCGTAATCCTCGATCCTTGTGAGGTCGGCTTCGCCGGGCATCGTAGGCGTCAGCCACGCAAATGCGACGTCCTTATCGATATTCAATACTTGTGTTGCCGCCTCGAGAAAAACCCAACGCCCCTTTCGATCAATGAACTGGCCGACGCACAAAACGAGAAACCTATTTTGTTCGATGCCCAGACGGCGGCGGGTCGCGGCAACGTCAATCTCCGCATTCAGGGCGCCCTCGATCTCAGACGGATCTACAGCTGTGTACGTCACCTTTATACTTTCCCAAAACTTTGCCTCGACCCATTCTTTCAATTTGTTCTTTGTATCCTGATTTGACGTAAATATGTGGAAGCCCGGTAATCGAGAAACGAAGTGGAGTCGGACTTTCCACACAAACTCGCGCCACGGGGCCGCTTTTGGCAGGAAATTATGCATCGTTACGAAGACATTTGCCCGGCGCATAGCAAGCGCCGTGAGGAATATCCAAGATTGCCACGGAGCAGTCTCAATATGCAAAATATTTTCGCTCAAATTGTACCGAAGCAAATATCTGAAGCTGGTGAATTCCGCGTGAATACGCCGCCACTGCCGCTGTAGTTTCCGTTTTACTGTCGATGCCTCTCCGTTGTCGAGGCAGACATTCAGGAATTCGTACCGTACATTAATGCCTTCAAGATAATTGAGAATGTCTGGCAATGAGTTTCGCGGCAAAATCACAACAACGTCCCAAGTCGGCCGAGCTCTCTTCATTATTGAGATCAGATATATCTGAGCGCCGCCCCATTCAACGTACGTCCATAAGAAATAAATCGTTCTGCGGCGTCCAGCTTCCTGCATATATGGGGGTCACCTTTTCTCCCCTATAAGCAGAATGTTCTTACCGGTCGGAGCGGTCGATACACGATCCAGAAAACGAGTTATTGGTACAACATATTTATCGTAAAGCCTAACGGATTTCGGAGTAAGGTTGGATGATTTTATCAGTCGGTATTTGATCCACCACGGCACAATTCCGGCAAAATCGAAATACTTTGAAAGCGCGATCCGAAATCCGGCAGCAGTGCATATTCCTTCCAACTCCGTCCGGGAATATCGTCTGAAATGGCCCACCGTCCGATCGAATTCTCCGTAGAGCCACTGGTGCGCCAGAACGAAAATAAAAATACGACCACCTGTCTGAAGCGTGTCGCTCACCGCCTCAAGCTCTTTCCGATCATCCTCAACGTGTTCCAAGACATTTACGTAGATTATAGAGTCCGGATCGAAGCGACGAATATCGCGCGACGCTTCACAGAATAACGAATCGAAAAAACGAACCTGGGAAAATTCGGATTTGGCGAATCTGGTACGTAGTTTCTCCACCAACATCGATGGTTCGACCAATGCTAGATAATCGGGTGACAGTGAGATCAGCAGTTCTGAAAAATTTCCGGTTCCAGCGCCAACTTCGACGAGCCTTTTTCCAAGAAATGGGCGGAACTGTTCCAGAATCCAATGGTGGTAATTCTCGGCATACGACATCGCCAGAAGATCAGTTCCTACATAGGTGGGTTTCATAGCTGTTTCGGCTCCGTGGCAGTTCGCTTTTCGATCGATGACTGCAGATCTGGAATCTTTATGAATGATGATTCAAGACTGCAAAAGATGTTGAATCGCAAAATATACCATACCGCCGCGACACCGTCCCGAAACCCGATCTTTTTTCCATCGTCATAGGTCCTGCCGTAATAACTTATCGGCACCTCGTAAACCGCGCAATGTAGCTTTGCGACTTTCGCCGTCACTTCAACCTCAAACCCAAAGCCCTTAGACCTAATATGAAGGTTCCGGATAATGTCGCCACGAAAAGCTTTGTAACAAGTTTCGACATCGCTCAAGTTCAGATTAGTCAAAGCGTTAGACAAGAACGTGAGAGCCTTATTTGCAAGATAGTGATAAAAATACAAAACTCGTGCCGTACGTTTTACTATGAAACGGGAGCCGTAAACTACATCCGCATGGCCTGCCATAATGGGATAGATCAACTCATGAATCTCGGCAGGATCATATTCCAAATCAGCATCCTGAATAATAACAATTTCGCCCGTCGATTCCGAAAACCCGGCTTTTAGAGCTGCCGTTTTCCCTTGATTGGAATCCAATAGTATGTACTTAATCCTGGTATCTTTATTAGCCAACTCCCTCGCAATCTCACCGGTTCGATCCGTCGAGCAATCGTCGACAATGATAATCTCCAACAGATTTGGAATCTTCAAGGTTTTTTCGACAATCGTCGCCAGCGTGAACTCCTCGTTATATGCAGGAGTAACGACTGAGAGAAACAAATCGTCGTTTAGTTTTCCAGAACTTTTCATGCCTTAACGATGCCGAAAGAGTTTAAGCTCTCCCGATTCAAAATACGGTTCACGCTCAAACCATTTTTGTTGCAAACCCACGAAATCTGACTGCCCGTTCCAAACTAACAAAATATCTATCCGGTCGTGGTTCTCCGCAAGCACTAATTCCAATTTGGCCCGCTTTTCTGCGACGTTTACGTTACGATCACTAAGATCATAAGTATTTGATTCACGAAAAGCGAAAACAAAAGTCCGTTGTTCGGGTGTCTTTGTTACAACGGGAAAAAGATAGAATCCGAACTCGTAGTTGTCCCAAACCGGCGCGTTCTTGCCGATTCCTAAGTAAGGTGTGAGATTAGACAAGGGTATCGGCTTAAACCGTCGCGTATCGCCGATGAAAACAATTGAACCGAGCGACTCGTTGTGGCCGATTTGATCCTTAGCAACGAAAAACTGTTTAGCGATGGTATCGTTTTGAAGTGAATATTCCCAAAGTACAAATGTCTGATACAGAATCACAAAAATAAGGCATACATGAGCCGCAAGATTAATGTATTTTTTCCCGGCATGATTAATGAAGGGAACTATACACACCAAACCAAGGATGAGGACTCTCTCCCTCAAAATGCCGCCGTGTGCTAGGCCAAAGTCATCGGGTCCAAAAGCCCAAACGACTGCCAGCATTAAAGAAAGAATCCCCCAGTTATCCCTTTCCTTCCGAGCCTTATCTTGGGGAGTGGCCCGCCAACGATACATCGCGAATAATAAAAGCAGGAGGGCGGCTGTCAGCCACAGCGTCGGGGAAAAAACGGCGAAAGCCGGCGTGGTCGACACTACGAATGGCACGGCCCTTCGACTTATTAAAACAAACGGGTCAGCCGCGCTCAGGCGCGTAAACCAATCGGAAATTGAGAACGCATTTCGCAAATATCTCCATTGAGGACTAATTCCGCCGCCGATTCGGCTCACATACAGAAAGTACAATACCATCGGCAAGGTGGCCGCCAAGGCTGCAAATGTCCAAAGGGCACTCCTTCTCGATATTGTCTTGAAATTAGCCAGAAGCAAAAGGAGGACACCGGCAATTAGGATACAGAAACTGACGAGGTGGCTCAAAAAAGTAAAAAGCAGCAGTCCGTACAACAGCGAGGCGCGACGAAGATCCATCTTTTGTCGCCATCGCCACCAAAGGCCTAGCGAAAAAGCAAAAGACGATGCCGCCAAAACAAAATTATAGAAGCCTAGAAACCACAGCCAGTTGAAAGCCAATGCCGTGCCGAATAGCAGAGACGTGCCTAATCCTTCCCTTCCAGCAACCTGAAAACGTAGCCACCCAACCGACGCAACGAACGTCCCAAACGTTAGAGTTGCCATAATCTTAGTGGCCGTGGCGGGGTTGAAAAAAAGTAAGAAGAAAGCGAGGATCCAGTGCCCCGTTAAATTGGGGACAAGGTTGGGATTCAGCGAGGCAAACTGCCGGATCGAATCATTTTCTTTGAGGATTTCGAGAATGAGGTATGCGTTGTAAAGGTGCGGCGTCCCATCCTGATTTATGTAATATGTAACTGCCCAGATTGAGCTGCATGACACGCCCACGAGTCCAATGAATAAGATCAGAATCCGAAAGTCTTTATTGGCGGAAACTGTCATAATGGGGATGTTAACCTCTCGGATTCGACCAAGGCATGACGGCCACTTCTTTCTATAAAATTAATCGATTTAACAGGTCGTTCGAATGGATCAAATGGTTTGGGCCGAACGCCGAAAAATACGCTCTATAAAATACGCTATCGCCTTTTTGGTCAAGTCGATGCAATAAAAGCCAAATGCGGCGTACGCCCTCGTTTTGGTCGGAGCCGATTCCCACCTGGCCACAAACTGCCGTTTTAGATTTGCCGGGTGACGTTCATCGGTAAAAAGAACCTTCCAAATCTCCGAAAAAGGCAGTGAATGCAAAGACGGTGGATAAGTATTTGGCTCGCACCAAACTAAAGATTTTGGATCGACCAGTAAATTCCATCCCGCCTTACGAAGACGAACCATGTACTGGGCGTCTCCCCAGCCATGCGGAAACTTCTCTTCATCCAAAAGACCGCATTCATCGATGGCACCCACTGGAATCAAAGCACAATTCCCGACGATGCATTCGACCTGAAAGGGTGTGACCGGTACCGTAAAGGCCGTCAAATCCTCAGGTATTTCCCAACCTCCATGCCAAGTTTTCCAACGCTGCCCGACCTGAAAAACCCTGTGCGGATCGCTCCACATCAGAAGAAGAGATCCGACAACTGATCGAGGATTGGCCCGAGCGGTTTCTACGAGCCTTGAAAGAAAGCGATCATGGAAAACGGCATCGTCATTCATTATCACGACAAAATCGGGGTTCCAATCTAGAGCCGCTTCGATCCCGCGGTTCGTGCCGGCGGCGTAATGGAGGGTCCCGTCACCTTCGATTATCCGGACCTCCGGAAAATTTTGGCGGATCATGCCGGTAGTTCCGTCGCTTGATCCGTCGTCTACGACGAAGATCCGTATGATCAGATTATCCCGATTGATCCGGGCCAAACTCCGTAATGCCTGCCTGGTAGTTTCGCGCCGATTATGAACCGGAATCACTAATGCAACCCGTTGGATTTGTTGACTCATGCGACGGATTGTTTAATTTGCGGAAACTGCCGACTCTCGCTCGATGGCCGAATTCCTGATAACCTGATCCTCGATCCAAAGATAGGTTTTTGCAAGGCCGTCCTCAAGCGAGATCTCCGGCTCCCATCCAAGAACTTCCCGAAGTTTGGAATTATCAGAGTTGCGGCCTCGCACACCCTGCGGGCCGTCGATATGTTTTTTGGTAATCGCGATCCCGGCGGCCTCGGCCAGGATATCGGCAAGCTGATTTATTGAAACCATCCGGTCCTGCCCGAGGTTGAGTGGTTCCGCATGATCGGATTGCATCAGCCGGTAAATGCCCTCGACACAATCATCGATATAACAGAACGATCGTGTTTGTTCACCGTCGCCCCAGATCTCGATCTCGTGGCTGCCGGTGAGTTTTGCAACGGCGATCTTACGGCTCAGTGCCGCCGGAGCTTTTTCGCGACCCCCGTCCCAGGTGCCGTTTTCGCCAAAGATATTATGAAATCGAACCGTCCGCGTTTCGATCCCATAATCTTGCATATAATGCATACAGAGCCGCTCGGAGATCAGCTTTTCCCAGCCGTAGGCGTCCTGCGGTGAAGCGGGATATGCATCGTTTTCTCGTAGCGGAGTTACATTGACATCCTCTTGTAGATGTTCGGGATAGATGCAGGCCGAGCTGGTATAGAGATATCGTTTGACGTTATTTTCGCGGGCTGCTTCGAGTGTATGAAGGTTTATGAGCGAGTTGTTATAAAGAATTTGGGCGTGGTGAGACGAAATAAATCCCATTCCGCCCATGTCCGCCGCTAGTGCGTAAACCTGATCGATATTCTCGGTCGCCTTTTGGCATTTTTCCCATCGTCGGAGGTCAAGCAATTCAAATTCGTCGGCCGTCGATTCGCCAAACTCCGGAAGTTTAATATCGACGCCCCGGACCCAATATCCTTTATTTTTTAGATACGTCGTCAGATGGCTTCCTATAAAACCGCCTGCACCGGTAACCAAAACCCTTGTTTGTTCAGTCATAAAAAGTCTAGTCGCTACTGATCGTCACCCGACATGTAGTTATTTCGATGGTAATAACTCTGGTAGTAATAATAATTATCCTTGTTATTTAGGTTTACGTTGTTGAGAACGACGCCAAAGATCTTTGCACCGATCTCCTGCAGCATTTGACGCGAACGGCGAACGACCTGACGCGAACTTCGACCCGCGTGAACGACCAATATAACACCGTCAACAATCGACGCGATCAAAACTCCGTCGGTAAACGACGCGATCGGCGGCGAATCGATTACGATATGCGTATATCGGGATTTTAACGTCGCCAAGAGCGATACCATTTGCTCGGAACCCAGCAGTTCCGCCGGGTTCGGCGGGATCGGACCCGACGTCATCACGAATAATTTCGTTTTCTCATCCTGTTTTATTCCGCTTGTGACCTCAGATTCGGTCAGTTCGCTGGCCAGGAGCGAGCTTAAGCCAAAACCGTTCTCGACATTAAATATCGAATGAAGCCTCGGGCGGCGCATATCGGCGTCGATGATCAATACGCGGGCACCCGTTTGAGCCAGGCTGATCGCTGTGTTCGTCGCTACGGTCGATTTGCCCTCCGATGGCAAACTAGACGAGACAAGCAGCGTCTTTGGAGCATGACCGGCCGTCGAAAGCAGGATCGAAGTGCGTAAATGCCGATACGCTTCGGCAAGAGAGGATCGCGAATCGGCTGAGATCAACAGCGGTGATAAAGGTGTTTCCTCACCGGCATCGCCCCCGACAAGCAAAAGCTTTCGCTTCGGA
>JBGTCS010000066.1:0-8327 GCA_041748715.1 Pyrinomonadaceae bacterium
AAAGATCATTCTTAAATTTTAGAAGGAGTTCAACAAAATCATGGCAAAACAAGTAGTACACGGAGAAGAATCGCGCGCAGCTATTTTACGCGGAGTAAATCAGCTCGCCGACGCGGTTAAAGTTACGTTGGGACCAAAGGGGCGCAACGTTGTTATCGACAAAAAATTCGGCTCGCCGACAATCACCAAAGACGGTGTCACGGTCGCAAAAGAGATCGAATTAAAAGACACGCTCGAAAATATGGGCGCACAGATGGTTCGCGAAGTCGCTTCGAAAACGAGCGATGTTGCCGGTGACGGTACAACGACCGCGACGGTCCTCGCACAGGCGATCTTTAAAGAAGGCGTCCGCACAGTTGCCGCCGGTGCAAACCCGATGGCTCTCAAACGCGGTATCGAAAAAGCGGTCGCAGCGGTAGTTGCTGAGATCGGCACGATGGCAAAGCCTGTTTCGGGCGATTCGATCGCACAGGTCGGCACCGTGTCGGCTAACGGCGACAAGACTATCGGCACGATCATCGCTGAAGCGATGGACAAAGTCGGCAAAGACGGCGTCATCACGGTGGAAGAATCGAAAACGATGGACACGCTGCTCGAAGTCGTCGAAGGTATGCAGTTTGACCGCGGTTACCTGTCGCCTTACTTCGTAACGGACGCTGATCGTATGGAAGCAGTTCTCGAAGAACCTTACATCTTGATCAACGAGAAAAAGATCTCGAACATGCGCGACCTTCTGCCGATCCTGGAGCAGGTTGCTAAAATGGGCCGTCCGATGCTCATCATCGCTGAGGATGTTGACGGCGAAGCACTCGCAACGCTGGTTGTGAACAAGCTCCGCGGCACGTTGAATGTTGCTGCTGTCAAAGCTCCTGGCTTTGGCGACCGCCGCAAGGCAATGCTCGAAGACATCGCGGTCCTCACGGGCGGCAAGGTCATCTCTGAGGATCTCGGCATCAAGCTTGAGACCATCACTCTCGAAGACCTCGGCAAAGCCAAGAAAGTCACCATCGACAAAGAGAACACCACTGTTGTCGAAGGTGCAGGTTCGGGCGAAGCAATCGACGGCCGCATCAAGACCATCCGCAATCAGATCGAAGACACAACCAGTGACTATGATCGTGAAAAATTGCAGGAGCGTCTTGCTAAATTGGTCGGCGGCGTTGCCGTGATCAAGGTCGGTGCCGCTACCGAGATCGAAATGAAAGAGAAAAAAGCCCGCGTCGAAGATGCAATGCATGCGACCCGCGCGGCTGTCGAAGAAGGCATCGTAGCCGGCGGCGGAGTCGCTCTGGTTCGTGCCGGAAAGGTTCTCGATAATTTCAAGACAGATGACAACGATACCGACGAACAGATCGGCGTCCAGATCGTGCGTCGTGCTCTCGAAGAACCGCTTCGCCAGATCGCTCAGAATGCGGGTCAGGAAGGTGCGGTTGTCGTCGGCAAGGTTCGCGAAGGCGAGGGCCACTTTGGCTTTAACGCCGCTACCGAGAAGTACGAAGATCTCGTCGCAGCCGGTGTCATCGACCCTGCAAAGGTCACGCGTTATGCTCTGCAAAATGCAGCGTCGATCGCAGGCCTGATGCTAACCACCGAAGCCATGATCGCAGACGTCCAGGACGACAAGGGCGACGGCGGAATGGGCGGCATGGGCGGCGGCGGCATGGGCGGCATGGGAATGGGAATGTAATCGAATGAAGAATTTAGAATATAGAATTCAGAATTAGTTTCTTCATTCTATATTCGATATTCATAATTTGATTTTGTTCGCAAGGCTTCGTCTAGCAATAGGCGAAGCCTTTTATATTTGACTCAGTAGGTTCAACTGGATAACTTACTGAATATGAAGTCGCGAGTTTATATTGAGACATCTGTCGTTAGTTTTTACCACGAAATCCGAACCGAGCCCGACATGATCGCTCGCCGCGAATGGACGCGAAAGTTTTGGGATGTCGCTGCCGATGATTATACGTTGCTTACGAGCGTCGCCGTTATAGAAGAACTTGAGCGGGGCGACTTTCCGAACAAGCTGGCAGCGATTGACCTTGTTGCCGATTTACAGCTTCTTCCCAACACTGAGGAAATAGACCTTATCGTCGATGCATATATCCGCCGAATGATAATGCCGGCCGATCCAGGCGGCGATGCTCGACACCTAGCTCTAGCTTCTTTTCATAAATGCGATTTCCTTCTGACATGGAATTGCAAACACCTCGCGAATGCGAACAAATTCGGACATATCCGAAAAGTTAATGATATTCTTGGGTTGTACAGTCCCTCTCTTGTGACTCCGATGGGACTGTTAGGAGATCTATATGAAGCGTGAAATAGACCCAGGAATCGCATGGATCAGAGATATTCGCCACAAAATATCGGCCGAATTTGATCACGATCCGAAAAAGTTAGGCGACCATCTCCGCGAACTTGAGAAAAAGTACGCCAACCGCCTCGAACCGATGACGAAACCTCACTATGAGGTAACAAACGACAAGGTATTGAAAAAATGATCGCCGGAATGATGCTCACCACAGAAGCCATCTTGCCCCCCACCTGCCCGAGGAGGGGTGGCATCCGCTTCGGATGACGGGGTGGTGGGAGCGACGACCCGGATGAAAAGGGCGACGGCGGAATGGGAGGCATAGGCGGCGGCATGGGAATGGGAATGTAATCGAATGAAGAATTTAGAATAAAGAATTCAGAATTAAATTTTTTATTCTATATTCGATATTCATCATTTGATTTGGTTCGCACTTAAATAGAAAAGGCTTCGCTCGACAACGGGCAAAGCCTTTTCCGTTGACTTATCGTGAATATTGATGAAAATAAAAACTAAGGCGATATGACCAGCGAAGAAATTATTAAAGAAATGGCCGCTCTCCCGGTTGAGGCTAGACGCGAGATCGAAGATTTTGTTGCGTTTTTGCGAGAGCGTTACGCTGACCGGCAGCCATCCGGAAAGAAGTTCGACAGCGAGGGATTTTTTGGCATTTGGAGCGACCGAGACGAGATGAAAGACAGTACCGCCTGGGTCCGATCAGTTCGCGAAAAACATTGGGCCAACTAAATGTCTCTGACGATCATTGATACTGATATTCTGATCGACGAGGGGCGCGGCGTCAGCATGGCAGCCGAATTCCTAAATCGCATCGGGTCGAGTTCAGTTCTCGCGATCAGCGTAGTGACTCAGATGGAATTAACCGTGGGTTGCCGAAATAAAACGGAGCAGCGTGAACTCGCCAACTTTCTTCGCCGTTTTCATATATTGAGCATTACCTCGGAAGTCTCAGAGTCGGCTATCGAACTTCTTCAACAATACAACCTAAGCCACGGCTTGTTGATTCCTGATGCGTTGATCGCCGCGACGGCACTAACATATTCCGAACCATTAGCAACAAAGAACCAACGAGATTTTCGATTTATCGACGGTCTAGATTTACTGCGATATCCTGATTGAGTCTTGTGAAGGGCGGTTCGAAAGTTGAACGAGGGATAGATTATGAAACATGAAACGATGAGAGATACTCAAGTCACATACACTCTCGAAAAAGAAAGAAAATTCTACATTATCGAGAATGTCCCGGCGAGAATTTGTGAGGAAACCGGCGAACAGTTCTTCGCTCCCACAACCGTGGATCGTATTCAGAAAATAATCCTGACGGGCAAAAACCCTAAGAAAACTATCGAAACACCGATCTTTGAGTTTGCAGCCTAATGCTCACCGCCGAAGCAATGATCGCAGACGTCCAGGATAAAATGGGCGATGGCGGCATAGGCGGTATGGGTATGGGTATGGGTATGGGTATGGGTATGGGTATGGGTATGGGTATGGGAATGTAATTCCTGAGCTTAGCTAGTACCAACTAAAGGCTTCGCTCGGCAATGGGCGAAGCCTTTTTTCTTTTTCCAAGAGTTACAATTAACTTGCAATTCTGAATATTGAGTTGTACCTTAAGGTACTCTAATAAGTCATACTTACGAACTCGTGTTTCAAGGTGAGAAATGGCCAATAAGCAAAACAAAAAAACAACGACTAGTCAGTTAAGTGAAATTCCGGTTGATGAAACGTTAGAGATTACAATTCACCGCGACACCAACGAAATAGTTCTCCGAAACCCTAAGGATGACAAAGTTGTTCGCATGAGAGCCACTGTCGAAGAGTCCCATCCCTCCGACGAAGCAGAAAAACCAATTGCTCCGCTTACTCCTGAACAATTTCATGACGGAATATCTCGATTAACGAAATTGGGATTCGCTTTTTCGCCCGACCTCCGTCCAGAGGTTGTCCGTAAAACGGATGCTCCAGACCCTGTTGATGATGTTGCATATCGTAAGTTACAAGAAGATTACCCTAGCTTGCCTTACGAAGCTGGTTTGGTAATTTACCAAACACTAACTGGGGGAAATAAAGAAAGCGAATTGCTTGGGGGAGCGGAAAGTCTTAAAGAAAAGTCGAAAATCGCTACCGAATTTTTAATTGATGAAAACTTCAAGGCCGATTTCTTTTTTCGCCACGCTTTAAAAATTCCTTTTCTTGAAAGTATCGATTGGGAAGTGGTTATTAAGACGCATGAACGAGGTGTTCCTGGGCCAATCGCTGTCCCCTACTCTATCGTGACTATGGTAATGCATGATTCCAACGCCAATAGAGGTAATGAGCATCAAAACATAACCGTGGCTTTGAACGCGAACCTTGTTGATAAGCTTCTAGCAAGGCTAACCGAAATTCGAACGGCTCTGAAATCTAGTGCTACGATGTGTGGAACTATAGATAAAAAAGGAAAAGAGTGAATTGTTGTTATGTTAACGTCAAATTATTCAGAATGGAATGCAAGGCCAATATCCGTCAAGAAAAATGGTGGGTCGCATTATTATTTGCCCAATTCTGAAATGGGTTGGGAAACTGATTTTGATTCTAAGTTTTTGGATAACTTCCTGAGGAATCCGACTAATACATCACGTGGATTTCGTCTCCAACCTGAAATTTCAAAGAAAGGTGCCTGGATAACTTCTACGGAAATTGACCATTTGTCTAACGCTGGACGCAGCCCATCGAAGCTTGAATTGTCTAACAAGTGGCTGGTTAAACATCGTAACGAGCATCGTGGTAAATGGGTTGTCTTGAATGGGGACATTCTTATAGGGGTCGGCGATGACCCCACTGATTTGGTTGCTCAAGCGAGAAATGAAGGCGTAGCAATTCCATTTGTAACCTTCATTGAAAAAAGCTCGGAACCTATTTGGATGGGATGGCTTTAGTCGATGCATAACCTCACATTCACCCACGACTATAAATATGAGGAATCTTCGCTCGGGATAGATCTTGGAATTACCATTCATGTAGATTCAAACAATCGGCTGGATTTAAACGCTAAACTAGATACGGGTTGTCATTTTTGCCTATTTCAGAAAACATATGCGGATCTTCTCGGTATTGATGTTGAATCAGGTCTCTATCGGGAGATGTTCACTTTGAATGGAGGATTCGACACTTATGGCCACGAAGTGTGCATTACATTCCAAGATATCGAATGGCAATCAACCGTCTATTTTCCCAAGTACGAGATTCCTCGCAGTTTGCTAGGCAGAATTGGATTTCTAGATCAGTTGAAAATTGCCCTTGTTGATTATGAGCGGCTACTTTACCTAAGTTCTGCGGCGTGAAGCATTTTAAAACCCCCGAAAGATAAAAGTTAGACGTGCGATTCTGCGATTCTTAAGTCCGCGAAGTGGACGGCATATCTTAAGCCCCATGGAAAGCGAGAGCGGAGCGTGGGGTATTGACCGGAGCGTGTGGAAAAGGGGAACGTGGTCAGGGGAACGTGGTCAGGCCTGCGATTCTGCGATTTAGTACCGTTCGAGAGTGTCGCGGACATGACTCCGGTTTTTACCCTGACTTTTTGTACAAGATAGCGTGAAATGAACCGAATAATCTCGATAAAAGATAACGCCATTCTTATACCTCGCTTGCTTTTTAGATATCTTCGAGATGATGACCATCTGCTTGAGTCCTTGAAAGAACCATATCTATGGTTTACAGATCCACAGGCGATCCATTTGATCTAAGTGACGTGTTTGAATATTCGGGAAGCCCCGATGAAATGGTTGAATACCTAGCCAAATGGGCCCCCGCAGTTTGGCGCAACCTAAGTAAAGACGAGATCCGTCGCCGCGTATCAAGCAGTATCTTTCATGAGGCTGTTCAACAAACCCTGCCCCAGTGGCATTCCAGTTATATGGAAAAGGTGGGTGTTTGCTGCTTTTCTTTCCGACCAGACTCTCAGCTGATGTGGTCCCATTATTCGGGAGGCCATACAGGAGTCAGCATCGTCATTGAAGTTATGCCGCCCGTCCTTTACAAACATGCCTTAATTGAAGTTCAGTATGAGCGCGTCTTGCCGAAATGGAATCTGGTTGTTCAAAGACTTAAGTATGGCGAAACGATTCTTTACAATAGAAAATTCGATCAAATTGTCCTAGGAACAAAGTACAAGGAATGGGAATACGAAGCAGAATACAGATTAATCTCCCGGAAGAAAGGTAAAAATGAGATTGACCCCACTCACATAATTGGGTTAATTCTCGGTGCGAAAATGAGTCTTGAACGCAAAAGCGAGATAATTGCTGCAGTCGATTCCCTTCAGAGTAATATGAAGATTGTTGCGGCTTCGTTAGATCACGAAAAGGGGGCAATTTCGATTCCCTACTTTGGTTTTGCCAACACGAAAATAGCTGTTGGATTGACCGGATGGCGTCTATTGGACGATGGTGACGAGAAATGGCGGGATCTGCGTGGAACCGGGGTCAGTCCTGCAATATTGCAATTCTAAATCTAAACGGGGTGGCGGAGCAACAGGTGGGATGATCGTGCTGACGGCGAAGCAGAGCTTCGCCGCAAATAGGCGGGCAAAGCCCATTTGGAGTAGGTAGAGCGGTTTTTGGTTTCTTCAACCAAGCTTCAATTCTTCGCGGCTGTGCCGCTCTATTTGCGGAAAAGCTCTGCTTTTCCGAGAGCCTCCACAAAAACATTGCCGCGCAATTCATTCGACGACCTCAAAACAAGTTTTGCCATCGTTCCAGGCGACCGCATGGGCGGCGGCGGCGCGTGTCAGCAGTCCGCACGTAGGCGGCATGGAACGGAGCTATTTCTATGTGTTGCAAATACTTATCAGTTCGTGTAATTTATCAATATTCAAAATCAGGGAGTCAATAGAATGAATCCAAACAAGGCACTTTGGGAAAAAGGTAATTTTACGCGAATTGCTGAGAGCATGCGCGGCAGCGGTGATGCTCTCGTCGAGAGCATCGGGGTCCAGGCCGGAATGAAGGTGCTCGATCTGGGATGCGGTGACGGCACGACCGCTATTCCGGCGGCTCAACGCGGGGCAGATGTACTTGGCGTCGATATCGCGTCGAACCTAGTTGCGGCGGGCAACCAACGGGTTGCGGAAATGGGTTTAAGCAACATTAAGTTTCAGGAAGGCGACGCATCGGATCTCAACGAGCTCGAGGACGATATGTTCGATTTCGTCGTCAGCATTTTTGGTGCGATGTTCGCTCCACGTCCGTTTGACGTTGCCAAAGAAATGGTCCGCGTAACTAAGCCCGGCGGACGGATCGTAATGGGCAACTGGATACCGAACGATCCCACGCTGGTCGCTCAGATACTTCGGATAAGCTCCGCCTACACGCCTCCTCCACCCGAAGGCTTTGTCAGCCCTATGACCTGGGGCGTAGACAGTAACGTGATCGAACGCTTTACGGCCGCTGGTGCTGCACCGGAGAACATAGTCCTCGAACGTGATACTTTCACCTTCGAGCACGACTCGGCGCCTTCGGAAATTGTGGATATCTTCAAAAATTACTACGGCCCGACGATGAACGCCTTCGAGGCGGCCGAGGCTGATGGCAAAGCCGCCGATCTGCACCGTGAACTGGTAGAACTTTTTGAAAGCCAAAACCAGAGCGGCAATAACACAACAACAAAAATACCCGCTACCTACCTCCGCGTCACCGTCAAGGTATAACCGGAAAACGGCATAGGAAAGTAATCGAATGACGCATTGAGAATTGAGAATATAGAATGCAAAATTAGATTCATCAATGGATTTCATCATTGGATTTTCTTCGTACTTAATCTGAAAGGCTTCGCTCGACCACGGGCGAAGTCTTTTCCGTTGATTGGGAATGTGACTAGACACCTGCGGTTCTAAACGACAAAATGAATTTTGTCGATGCACCCAAAAGTAACAACAATTCGTTTATGGCAGATGATTCGTCTCGGCAAGGGTGCTTCGGTCATTCGACAGATTATTCACGCAATCATTAGCATT
>JBGTCS010000067.1:0-5360 GCA_041748715.1 Pyrinomonadaceae bacterium
AGCGATATCGATCGCTTCGAAATAGGTGAGAAGTGACGCTAATGAAGACACAGCTCCCCAAAGCCAAATTAAAGGACCGGATAGCCTATTACCTGGGGCGTCGCCGGGCATTTATGATCGATGGCATTTCGATGGTGCCGACTCTCAACGATGGTGAGATCGTACTGGTGGACCCGTATGTCGATATTGATCCGGGAGATCTTGTTCTGGCCGAACATCCATTTAGATCCAACTCCAAGATCATAAAACGAATTAAGCGAGTCGAGGCTGACGGGCGACTGTTTTTGACGGGCGATAACCCCTCTGAAAGTACCGACAGTCGCACTTTTGGAACGGTTTCGATAGAATCAGTTATTGGTAAAGTGATTTGCAGATTGAGATAAGATGATCGAAGAAAAAGTATTAATAGAAAAATTTGTAAGCCGTAAGCGGGCGAGATTGCCAAAACCGGATTGGCTAAAGATCAAGCTTGGCGACCCGAAGAATCAGAACGCCGTTCTTGAGCTGATCGACGGGCTTAACCTTCACACGGTTTGCCAGGAAGCCAAATGTCCAAATATTTTTGAATGCTGGACCGATAAAACGGCGACATTTATGCTCGGCGGCGACACCTGCACGCGGCATTGCGGATTTTGCGCGGTCAACAAAGGCAAGCCGATGGACCTCGATCCGCTCGAACCAACGCACGTCGCCGAGGCGGTCATGCATCTCGATCTGGCCCACGCCGTTATCACATCGGTCAACCGCGACGATCTCGCCGATGGCGGTTCGATGCATTGGGCTGAAACGATCTTAAAGGTTCGCGAATTGAATCCGTCGTGCAAGGTTGAGGTTTTAATCCCCGATTTTAACGGCGACGAAAAAGCTCTAAATAACGTTCTAACAGCGCGCCCGGACGTTCTAAATCACAACACCGAAACAATAGCTAGGCTTTACCGCCGCGTGCGCCCTGATGCGAAATACGCCCAGACCCTTGAACTGCTTGAACGCTCGGCACATTGGCGCGATACCGAGCAGCCGGTAATGAAAACAAAAAGCGGTATCATGGCTGGCCTTGGCGAGACTTTCGAAGAAGTTGTCGATCTGATGAAAGATCTGCGTTCGGTAAGCTGTGACATCATGACCATCGGTCAATACCTCCAGCCCTACGAAAAACGTCTCCCCGTCGAGCGTTACGTCACGCCCGACGAATTCGCCGAATGGAAAGCCATCGGCCTGGCCATGGGTTTTAAACATGTCGAATCGTCGCCGCTGACGCGGTCGTCATATCACGCAAGAGAGCAGGCTGAGACGCCATGATTTGACGCTAACTATTGATGACGTTGGATTCAATGTGTCCGCACGTGTTAAGTATTATTTCGACTACTGGAGGCCGTAGCCATCTACAAAGGAAGAATTGCTCAATTCGCACTAAATTTGACAACTATGCTACGATTGGAGTGCTATGAATCTGATTGAAGATATACAAAGTTTGAGCGTATTCAAACGTGACACTGCAAAGTGTATGCGTCGAATCAAAAAATCGAAACGACCGATGGTGTTGACCGTTAACGGCAAGCCTGCGATGGTTGTTTACGACGCCGCGAGTTACGAAAAGTTTGCTCGTGAACGAGATCGATATGAGGCTATTGAGGGAATACGGCGAGGCCTCGAGGATGTCGAGGCCGGTCGAGTCACCGAGGCAGAAGAATTTTTCAGGGAGTTTGAGGCAAAGTACGGGATATCTGACGACGAATGAAACGGTTCAACGTGATATTCGCCGCAGCGGCTCAGACAGAGATAGCCGAGTCGTTCGAATGGGGACGAAAGTATTGGGGTGAACAGGCGGCGAAGAATTGGTACAGAACCCTCAAAAGATTGGCGAGAACATCTTTGTCTGAAATGCCATTGGCATGGCCGATCGCTCCTGAGAACGCAGTGTATGATGCCGAAATAAGGCAGATGTTTGTTGGACGATACCGCGTTATTTTTTCGGTTGAAAAACAAACCGTCCGAATACTTCACGTGCGAGGAGCTTTTGTAGACTCAACTCAGCGTCCATTTGAGGAAGAAGAATGAACCAAAACGAAAAACAAGAAGCAATCAAGGTCTTGAACAAGATACTTGAGTTGGAATTGGCCGGTGTGGTGCGTTATACGCATTACGCCTTGATGGTTTTTGGATATAACCGGATACCGATAGTTTCGTGGCTACAGGGGAATGGCGACGAGAGCCTGATGCATGCGCGCAAAGCGGGCGAGTTTGTGACGATGCTCGGCGGTCACCCTTCGTTGAAGATCGGGCCGCTGCTTGAGACTGAAAAGCACGACATCGGCGACATCCTGCGTGAGAGTTTGGATCAGGAAAGCACGACTCTTGCGGCCTATTATGACCTCCTAAAGCTGACCGAGGGAAAATCCGTGGCACTCGAGGAATATGCCCGCGAAATGATCCTCCTCGAAGAAATGCATCTCGACGAGGTCAATAAAATGCTTCGAAAACCAGGCGAGATCGAACCGTTCAGCGAATAAATGTCCGCTGAGTTGATCGCCGAAACTGACCGATTGACGATACGCGAAATGGACTCTGCTAAAGATGCAGAGTTCATTTTTGCACTTTTAAATTCACCAAAGTTTATCGAATTCATCGGCGACCGTGGCGTTCGCTCCGTCGATGAGGCGGCAAAGTTTATCGACGACCGGTATCGGCGGAGTTATCGCGATCACGGATTTGGGCTTTACACGGTCGAAGTAAAAACCAGCTCAACCCCCGTCGGCGTTTGCGGATTTGTAAAACGCGATTCACTTCCCGGTCCTGATCTCGGGTTTGCGTTTTTGCCGCTTTACGAAGGAAAAGGTTTCGGGACCGAGTCCGCCCGGGCCGTTTTAAATTACGGTCGTGAAAAACTTAAATTTACTCGAGTGTTGGCAATTACGACGCTTAATAACGAGGCGTCTCGTAATCTACTTAGCAAGATCGGGTTTGTATTTGAGAGCAAATTACAAACCGAGACGGAAACACTCAACTTGTTTTCGATCGACCTAAACTCCTAATTCCCCATCAACTCTTTTACAGCACGGTCGAGCTGCGAATCTTTTCCTGTCAGCGATTCGCCGATAGGCCGCGTCACCGGCACATCCACCGGTCGCGGATTTAACTCCATATTTTTTCCATCGCTGCCTAGGATCAACTGCCGCGGCAACCGAAATGTGGTGCCGTCAAACAGTGTCGTATTCCACGTAAAAATGATCCAACCGGATGTGGGCTCGCCGACGACCTTGCCGAGTTTCAGCGTTCGATAACCTTCTGTCAGATCCTCCGCATCCGAAAGCGAATGTTGATTTGTCACCAAAACCGTCGGACGTTCGAGCGAACGCTGCCCGAGATTGCCGCGAGCCGGGACATTCCACATCCCACGCTCTTTCATCGTTAAATATCCTTTTCGCGACAGGACGTCGATCACGTAAACATTTACAAAACCGCCGTTATTGTTGCGAATATCGACGACGACGCCTTCTTTGGATTGGTTTTCAGCGTCAAGATCGACAAAGAGCTGCGTCAGCGAGTTAGACGACATGTCGGGAATGTGAACGTAGCCGATCTTTCCGCCGCTGATCTGAGCGACATAGCTGCGGTTGGCCTCGACCCATTGGCGGTATAGCAAGTTTTTCTCGGCTCCGGTTGAAACGGGCTTTAAGATAATTTCACGCTTATTCGTGCCATCAAACGACGATGCGACAGACAAAACGACACGCTTGCCGACCTTGTTCTCCAACAATTCGTCTAGATTGGTCGATGTACCTATTGTTACACCGTCCACGCTTAACAGGTGGTCGCCCACCGCAATGTTTTTGGCCACGGCGGCGGGACTCAGAGTTATCACCTCAGTAATTTTTAGACGGCCAAAATTTTCAAATTCCGATCGGTCGAATCTTAACCCCAGCTTTCCAACTGGAGCGGCAGTAAAGCCCGTCGGCCCGCCGACACCTAGGTGCGACGCGTTCAGTTCGCCCACCATCAGATTCATCAGCCGCCGAACCTCATCCAAAGTGCGGGCCGAGGCGACAAGAGGCTCATAAGTAGCCCGTACCGCGTCCCAATCGGCACCGTGGAATTTGTCATCATAAAAATTGTCCCGCATATACCGCCAGCCTTGTTTGAATACCTCCATCTTCTCTTGCGCAAAATTGACGTTGATGTCGATATTGAGGTTGAACGGTTTTACCTCGCGCCGTTCGAGCGTGACGATATTGATTCTGCCGTTCTCGATGTAATAAACTTCTTTGCTATCAGGCGAGAATTGAGCCTGAGACTTAAAGCCGGAGGTCGATGTAATCTGTTTCGCGGATGTATCCGTTGCGAGTTCGTCAAGAGTGATCGTGTAGAGATTAAACTGGCCTTCTGCGGTCGCGAGGACCAGAAGCGTTTTACCATCCGGGCTGATCACCACTCCGTTGCTGTCAACATTGGTGTTAATAAAACTCAACCGCTTGCGAATATCAGCAAAATCTATCTCGGTCACTTTTGACGCGTCTTTTTTCTCCGGCGATGCGGTCGGTGACGGCGACATGGTGGGTTGCGGATCTGCTGACGGCGGCGGGACCGACGGTCTCATTTCCTTCGGATTTTCTTGCTTAAATAGGTCGCGGAACTGATCCTCGCGAAATCTTGGTGTCCGAAGTTTCAGATCGATCCGGGCGACCACGCCGTCTTCCGTCCGCTGGCTCGAATCGAACAAGATGTATGTCCCGTCAGGACTCCAGGCGATGGCTCCGGAATTGGAATTCGACAAAAAACTAATGGGCCGCGGCGTCCCGCCGGCCGCAGGCACCACGCTCACGTTGGTATATGACCGGGTTTCGGGTGACTGTGTAAGAAATGCCAGCCATTTGCCGTCCGGAGACCATTTGAGCGTGTCACCACCCAATAACGGAGCCGTGTCGCTGAAGATATTACAGACCTCACGCTCTTGTTTTGACTCGCTTTCGTAAATAAATATCGCCCTTCCGTTGCGGATGAAGGCAATTGATTTTCCATCCGGAGAAAATTTCGGCGACGCGTCCATATGCGGGCCGCTGGTCAGTCGCGTCTCGGATTCGGTTGCGAAATCATATTGGAAAAGCGACATAGAACCGTCGCGTTCTGAGACGTAAACTAGCTTTTTGCTGTCCGTCGACCACGTAACGTAGGATTCGGGAGCGACGGTATTTGTTATCCGAACGGCCTCACCGCCTTCTTTGGCAGACGCCGCAAAAACCTCTCCGCGTGCGATCACGGCGACCTTTTTGCCATCCGGCGAAAGTGCAAGGTTGCGGACTTGAGTCGAAAGACTGGTACGCTCATTCATCGGACTAGACGCGGCTCCGCGAAGCGATATCGCT
>JBGTCS010000068.1:0-2597 GCA_041748715.1 Pyrinomonadaceae bacterium
AGGCCGATTCACGGTGGCCTGGCCCTTACTTACGTGCGGGCTACTGACACGGAGGCCACCGACATGCGGGCCACCGAGATTTGTGGGTAATTTGAGGCAAACGCGGAGCCGAATGGCGTCGTCGGACGGCTAAACAAGCAAGTTTTGTAAAACGTAGAGACAGAAATTGTCTACTTGTCGTAACCACCCTCAGCCAATGGCATGCCGCGTTTGTGTTGGTAAGACTGTCAGAACCGCCTGCGTGAGCGGGCGGCCTGGGCTATAGCTGTGTCAGCTCTCGGTTTTATGTCCGAGACCCGACGTTGATTCTTATTTCCGCAGTTGAATTGTTGATCTAATTCGTACGGCTCGCTTACGCAGCCGGTTCCGACTTGTTGGGACGACCGTCACCGGCCGTCTCCACGGCGAGACGGTCGGTTGCGCTTGTGGGAGAAATTTAATGGACGGCGGTCAAAGCTTTGTAAAGCGGTTTGATCGCTTCGCGAGACTCGATGTCACGGGCCTCGATCTCCATTGCGTCGCGAACGGCGTTAACGACTTCGGCTATCTTGCGGATCTTGTGGAGGCTGTTTTCGCGCTCGACACGATCGCTCAGGTTAAATTCGAACGAAACCTCGTCGAAACAATCGGCGAGTTTCAGTTCGATCTCGCCCCATCTCCAGCCGTCCTCGAAACATTCAGCGATCTCCCGCGTGTCCTCGACGACAGCCATGATATAAGCCCGCATTTCTGGCTTTCTGCTCAGGAATGCACGCTCCCGAACGTGATATTTCTTGCTCATTTTCTTTTCCTCGTATTTGATTTGCTGATGATCTGTTTGTTTTGCGGCGGCCATCAGCATACTACGAAAGGCTGATGGCTCATGTCGCAAACGTTTTACTGCGATCTCGGTTAATGAGTGCAAACATGTGTCTTTATCTCCTTTTGAAAATTAGGGCCAGGGGAAGGCTGAAAGCGTTCCCGCAAACAGTTTTGGAGTATTCGATAGCTCTGAAAAATCTCGGCTAAATCTCCAGCGCAAAGCGTGGTCGAGCCGAACGTATACTCCATCCGATGAATTTAAATAATTGGTAATGGTGAAGACGGAAGGACTCGAACCTACAACCTGCTCGTTCGTAGCGAGCTACTCTGATTCCGTTGAGCTACGTCTCCATGGATAAAAGTGGCCGGTGGTCAGTGATCAGTGGTCAGAAATAAAACTGATCATTGACCACCGGCCACTGACCACTGCATTTACGGCTATTCAGTTTTCAAACATCAAAAATAATAGGAGCGGCTACTCACAGGTTCCAATAACCTTTGCGTAACCGCTCCTAAAAAATCAAAACGCTCTATTTTACGTTTTGCTTGATGTTTCCGGGAGCGGGAACGCCGCTCCCGCTGTGTCAATCTAGTTGTTGCGAACGGGATGTTCCGTTCGGATTTGGTTGATAATTCTGGTTATTCAGACATAGACATATCTCGACATTCCAACCGAGGCCCCGCCGCATATCCATACGGTCTGCCGCAGCGGCGAATGTCATAAATTTATGTTCTGAACTGAGAATCATTAAATTATCACCAAAAAATATCGCTCTGTCTCGAGCGAGCGAGTTGAAGTATAAACACAGCTCAAAAATACTTGTCAAGGTAATTTTTCGAAAATCTTTTGGAAAGATTAGGTTTTGTTAGAAATGGCGATAGCCGTTTGGGGGCAGGATTATGGTTTTTATGTCGTCTGTAAGCTCAATTGTGTCAATATTTGCGGTCATCACGCCGATGCGTGTAACATCGAGTGAATCAAGGAGCGAAATATTTTTTTCCCCGACCGTAAAAAGCAGTTCAAAATCTTCGCCGCCATTTACGGCCATCGCGAGACAGTCGTCGGCCACATAAAAATGCGAAAGGTCCGGATGAATTGGGACCGCGTCGGCCTCTATTTTAGCGCCTGTTTCGCTTTGCCTACATAGGTGATGCAAGTCCGATGAAAGGCCATCACTTAGATCAATCATTGAGGAGGCTATGTGACCTACACGTAATAGTTTACCAGTCGATAGTTGAGGCTGTGGCTTAACCTGTTTTAACAGTAGATCGTTATATTTTTCTCTCTTAGAAAACGAATATCGAAAGCCGTTTTCGAGGAGTTCAAGACCGCCCGCGGCTCCGCCAAGTTTTCCCGTGACAAAGATTGCGTCTCCTGCTTTTGCGGTTGAACGCTTTATCGCTTTTCCATGGGCGACGTCGCCGCCAACCGTCGAGTCGATGACTAGTTTGTCGGTCGAACGCGAAACATCGCCTCCGACGAGTTGAACTCCATGAAGATTAGCGAGTGCAAACCATCCCGAATAAAATCTGTCGATAAAATCTGTTTCCCATAGATCTTTTGGGACGCCGATCGATAACATGGACCAAACCGGAATCCCGCCCATGGCGGCAATGTCTGACAGTGAAACGGCAAGTGCTTTGTGTCCAAGAAATTCAGGTGTGGTCCAATCCAACCGAAAATCGATATCTTCGATCAGCATGTCAGATGTCATCAACAGGTCATTTGTGGAATCTTTTGTAAGTACGGCACAGTCGTCACCGATCTTATCCAGTCCATATTTAGACTTAATGTT
>JBGTCS010000069.1:0-3019 GCA_041748715.1 Pyrinomonadaceae bacterium
TACGTTAACGCCCATGCCGCGGTGGACAAGGTCTTTAATCGCAACCGAAATTATCACAGTTTTCAGGATGTGAATTACAACGCAGTCTTTGGTGAAGTACGGCCGGCTCAGCAGGAGTTTCACATCAATTTTAATCCCGCAAATTCGGGCCCGACGTCGACAAACGCCGCGACATTTACCGTTGAGCCAGACATGAATGTGCTCGATGTCGCCGCTGAGGTCGATACCGATTTAGACGAAGGAACCGGCAACCTCGTCGGTATGCGCCTAACAGCACCGGACGGCCAGGTTTATTCGACCGCTATCGAATTCCCCGTAATTGGCAGCAACAAACGCGAGATCGTCGTCAATAATCCAAAACCGGGAACATGGACAGTCGAGATCCGCGGGGCACGCGGCCTCGTAGCGGTTCCACAGGCTTCATCACCTGTTCAGGTGGCAGCTCCCGGACCAGCGGACGGAACCGTTACCCAGGTCAAATTCATTCTGCCGAATATCCCGGATATCGCCGGACATGCCAAACAAGCCGCGATCGAGTCGGCCATCAAGAGCCGTTTTATCGATATTTACGCTGATGGTACGTTCCGTCCGGATTCGCTCGTAACTCGCGAAGATTTGGCCCGTTCGCTGGTCTTGAATACCTCATTGCGTCAATCGCTCGGTGCGACGCCAAAATTCGCCGATGTCTCGGGCGACCTGCTGAATATAACCGAAGCGGTAACCGCAAAAGGTTCGACGCTGCGTGACTACGACTTTGTGCCAAATGGCATGGTCGCGTTTTCGGGCACGATCTTCCAACCGGACTCTTTGGTAAATCGCCTTGATCTGGCTGTCGCGTTTGTTCGGGCTTTGGGGCACGACGCAGCGGCAAAAGCCAAGGCGGGTTCCACTGTAACCTCCGGCGGTGCCGCTTTGACGGACAATAGTCAGATCCCAGCCAGTCTTAGAGGATATGTTCAGCTAGCCATAGACAACGGGATGTTCGAGGCATTTCCGGCTGAGGTTCGTCAGACGGGCCCCGGGCAATTCATTGTGATTCCGGGACCGCGTTTCGAACCGGGAACAAATGTAAACAGAGCTGACTTCGCTAGCCGATTAAATACCTATCGCGGTCTATTTAGAATCGGCGGTTAAATATTCGTCTCCGGCGGGGGCTGGGAGCGAATGAGCAACGCGGAACCTGTGTGACGAGAGTCACGGGGTTCTGCGTTTGTTTTTTCAACCCAGATTCGGCGTTGGGCGTTTTTTGAGATTGAAGCCCAATGCGCAAGCCCGCGCGTAATCAAGGGCGATAGATTCGAGTCAGGTTTTGGGGGGAGGCGTGACCTCCGAGCTGCGCGATACTCCCTGGCTTACGCGCGGGCTTGAGCACGGAATTGGAGATTTTACGCTAATGACGAATCCGGGTTCAAACAAACGCGGGAACCGCCGATAATAGCCGCAAAAGGGCCAAAACGGACCCCATAGACATTCGATTTCTATAATTCAAGTTCTGCTCAAGTTTTGCTCAAGCGGCTCAAGGTAACTTCATACTAGACAACTTCAGCAAGGAACGCTCGGAACGATCAAACGCTCAAAGGAGAGAAACGATGAAACGGCTTATAAACATTTTGGCAGTTGCAGTGATAACTATTGCGGTAAATCTGACGATTTATGGGGCTCCGTCGATAGACGGACTGCTTTCGAGTCAGATAAACGCATCGCCTCTAGCTCTGACACCGGTCGTTATTACATTTGATCACAAACCGACGAGTGCTGATTTTCTGATGCTCCGGTCACTCGGCATAACCGGGGGACGGTATCTGGAACAGTTGCCGATGGTGCTGACCTCGGTCAATAAGGCACAATTCAACGCCCTAAAAACGAAAAGCGGTATCCGTTCGATGTATGCGAACCGCCGTTTCAAATTACTTGACCGGGAGGGCCGCACGATCTCCGGTGTCGAAAATCTTATCCGCGACCTGCAGGTAACTGCGATAAATCAGGGGTTACCGGCAACGGGTAAGAATATTGGTATTTCCTATATCGACACCGGGATCGATGCGACGCATCCCGATCTGCAGCTCGGCCAAAATGTTGTTCAAAACGTCTATTTTGCTACCGCGGATGTTCCACTGGAATTGCCGCAGGGATTTTTACCGATAGTTCCGGTTGAAAATCAGCCGATCACAGACATTGAAGGCGGACACGGAACATTCGGTGCGGGCGTCTCGGCGGGAACTGGAGCGGCATCCGGCGGCCTTTATCAAGGAATGGCACCGGGTGCAAAGCTGATCGGTATCCGGGCCGGCAATGACGTGGGCCTCACAACATACGCGATCGTTCAGGCGATGGACTACACTCTGGTTCGTCAATCTCAATACAACATCCGCGTTTGCAACAACTCGTACGGAACCACTTTGGCAGATCTGCCTTACGACGCCAACGATCCGATCAATGTCGCGACTCGGAATATGCATGATCGAAATATCACGGTCGTTTTCGCGGCCGGAAACGATGGTGATGGGACCGATAAAATAAATCCCTTTTCGGTTGCTCCTTGGGTGATCTCGGTCGCAGCGGGCCAAAAAGAGGGCCTTGGCACACCGGCCGGTTTTTCTTCACGGGGCAACGACAACGGAACGGGCAGCGATACCGCCGGTCAACCGGCCGATGAGACGACGCCACCAAACCTGCGGCCGGACATTATCGGTTCGGGCGTCGACATCAAAAGTGCCCGCTCAAAAGCTCCGGGCGTGACGAACGTTGCCGGAACTATACCGATCTTTGTCGGTGCAAACGATCTTTCGACCATTCCTCCTGCATTCCTGCCATTTTACACAACGTCCCAGGGAACAAGCTTTTCGACGCCGCAGGTCAGCGGGATCATCGCGTTGATGATGGAAGTAAATCCGCTGCTAACGCCGGATGAAGTCGTCACAATTCTTCGTCGAACCGCCACGCCGATGCCGTACGAAGAACGGGTGGTCGGTGCAGGATATGTCGATGCACATAATGCCGCCCGAATGGCAATGTCATT
>JBGTCS010000070.1:0-27256 GCA_041748715.1 Pyrinomonadaceae bacterium
GCACCATCATTTCCACCTGCGAACAAAACGGTAATATTGCGTTCGTATGCCAGGCGGCTGGCGATGGTGATCGGGTGGTCTTCGTTAAATTCGCCTCCGCCAAGCGGGCCGTAGGAGTTGGTCACGACACGAATGTTGTAATTGTATTGATTTACCAAACCCCATTCCCATGCCCCGAGAGGATTAACAACCAAAATTCCCGCTCCCAAACCCGCACCGACAAGCTTCACGCCGGGTGCGACGCCGGCGTAAAGGCCGCCCGAACGCAACCCATTTCCGCCCACAATGCCGGCGACATGGGTACCGTGACCGACGGATTCGTCCGTGTTTTGGAGATTCTCGATCGTCACGTGCGGCGTAAATCCGCGGACCGTGCTGGTCGCCAGCACCGGATGGACGTTTTGCACAACTTTTGTACCAAAGGGCAGGTCTGCGTGGGTCGCGTCGATACCGGAGTCGATCACAAGCACGGAAAAGTTGCCAGCACCCGAAACCGGCATTCCGCCATTGCGGGTCGTCATCGCACTGTCCGTCTGGACCTTTGCGACGCCGCCCAAAACCCGGGCCTGATTGATGTAATAGATCAGCGGATCGTTCGACCATATCGAGCGAACCGCAGGATTGGTCGACAGGGCCCGAACCTGTGCGACTGTCATAGGCTGCGCAACCATTCCCAATGTCGGAAAGGTCTGCCCGCCTGTCACGCCGACGCTGCGGAGCACGTCCAGGTGCGATTCCTTGAGACCGTTGGTCGTTTTAAACGAAACGATGACCATCCCGACATCCGCGCTGTCGCCCAGCGTAGCAAGCTGAGTCTGCAGTTTCGGCCCTAAGGTCGCCCCAAATGCCCCGATCGCCAAAAGGCTCATTGCCAAGGCTGCCAATATTATTCTGCTAAGGAATTGTTTCGTTTTCACCGTAGTATCTCCCTTCAAAAAATTTGTCCATTCAAACATGAAGCGAGAATAGCGGACAATCTTTGAGAAAAACTTGAGGCAAACTTGAGTGCATAAAACCGCACCCGATAGTTTGGAATTTTATTGAGGTAATTTAATCGCGGAGTTCGCTGAGTAGGACGGAGAGATCGGAGAGTGTACTGATCGCAGTTATCGGCGGAAAATCTGATCAGTCGAGCGAGCTATTTATAAGATCGTTATAAAGTTGGCGGGTTTCGGCCGAGGGTTCGATACCGAGTTCCTGTTTTAAGATCTCCGTCATTTGCTCGAAATGTTTCCTGACCGCGGCTGGCTTGCTTTGAGCAGCAAGGACTTTCATCACGAGCCTGTGGAGGTCTTCGCGGTAGGGGTCGATGACGAGGATCTGATTCGCGAATTTTAGTGCATCAGCCCACTTTTTCTCCGCGACCGAGAGCTTTGCGAGAGCATTTAGAACACGCGAGAACTGCTCGCGGTAAAAATGACGCTGCTCTTCGGCCCAGTCTTCGTATAGGCCTTCCATAAAATCCGCACGATAAAGGTTGTATGCAGATTCCAGATTCTCCCGAAGGTCGCCGTCCCGTTTTTCTTTTTTCGCGATCTCGGCTGCGGCTATAAGATCCATAAAATCTTCGGTATCTATGCGATACGAGAATTCGGGATTGAGCTGATAGGCACCATCGCGAAAAACGATGAAATTCTGCTTTAACGATTGGCGGCTGTTGAGAGCCTTTCGAATGTGCGAGATGGTCGGATGAAAATTCTTTTCGATCGCCTCAAATTCCTCATCGCCCCAAAACGCTTCGATCAGTACATCCTTGGGTACGCGCCGATGTTTGCGCGTCGCAATATAGCAAAAGATGTCGCGGGCGCGTCGGGTGGTCCAGGCGTCCGATGCAAAGGGTTTTGACGGATCGCGATAGATCTCGGGGTGGCCGAGAACGTTGACTGTCAGATCGGTCACGGGTTTTGAAAGCTCGGCGCCGATGACCTGGGCTGTCGTATCGGGAACCTCCGCAGTACCAAGTTCCTGGCGTAGATCGGGCGGAAGTTTTTCGAGAATGTCCTCGTATTCAAAAACTCCGCGATTTCGACGGATCTCTGTTTTTAACCAATATTCATAGTCAAATCGAGCTGAAAGGTCGAGAACGCGTTGGATCGGCACGACCATTTCCTTTTTTTGATCGAGGCGAAAATAAACTTCCGCGAGCAGCATGGCGGCGAGAGCCTCGTCGTAGTGATGATTTTTTTCGTTAAAGAAGGCAAGCAATTCCCTGATCCTGTCCACCAAACCGTCCGTCTTACCTTCGGCGAGATCGACCCGGCACAGACACAGCCTAGCGGTATTGAGTGTCAGCTCATTATTTAGTTTCAGCCGGGCCTCGATTAGCGTATCGAGCAGACCGCGGGCCTTGGCCGCATCACCCCGTAAGAGGTAATATTTTGCACGCTCCTCATTCAATTCACGCGTTGCCAGATCGACGCCCGCCGCGTCATATGCGGTTGAGGATCGTTCGTAAAATTCCGAAGCATGCGTGAAATCGAGTTTTTCGCGATAAAAATTTGCATACGACTCGAATATCTCAGGCAGCAGCGATTTGAGATTGAATAATTGACAGAGGTCGAGGGCGCGTTCGAGATGGTTCTCGGTCTTTTCAAACTCGCCGCGATACAGATGAAGCCGGGCGACATTTAAATGACCGATCGCCTCCTGCGGCAGCTTTTTATCCGGTTTTCCCTCGAGAAATATGCGGTTAAACCATCGCAGAGCTTCTCCAAAATCGCCTCGAAATCCGGGCGCGAGTGCCAGGTTGTGAGCGATTAGACGAATATAATGCTCGTTAGATTGCGACTCGGCAAGCTCGAGCGCAACGCGGAACTGTTGTTCGGCCTCGTTCCAGTTACCTTCCAATATCAGGCACAAACCGCGGGTGTTAAGGCATTTTAAATACGTCTCAGCGTCCGTGGGCACGAGCTTTTCGGCCTTTTCCAAAAGCTTCATCGCCTCTTCGGTTTTCGAGCGCCGCCGCGCAAGACTGGCAAGCGAATGGAGGGCCTCGGCCTCGCCGGTTGCGTCTTTTTGTTCTCTAAAAAGCTTAACGGCACGATTAAGCAGGGCGGACGATTTGCCGCCCTCGCCCTGTAGCCGCGCGATCTCAGCTTTATGGAGTATCGCTCGCGGGTACCGATTCAGTACGTCTTCCGGAACTTTATCGGCAAACAACCCGAGCGACATGATCGCTCCCGCCGCGATCCATTCGTGACCCTTTTCTGCAATTACCTCTGCAGCCCGAGTGTAATTCTCGGCATCTAGAAGGAAGGGAAGAGCCAATTCCCATTGTTTATTTTTTAGAAATATCTCGGCAATACGGTTTCGCTCGCTTGAAACACCTGCCTGAGCGATCTCGGAACGCAGCCGCCGCTGAAGAAAGTCGCGAAAAAGCGGATGAAAGCGGTATTCCTCAGACGCTCCGTCGCCGACGACCGACAAAAAAATATTTTTCTGAGCGAGCTGGGGCAATGCCGCCGAACATCGCAGATCGGGGAACAACAGACTGCACTGCTCCAAAGGCAACGACTCGAGAAGCGATAGATAGAGCAATAGATTTTGCGTTTCTTCGTTCTCATGCGAAAAAACTTCCTCGGCAAAATAGTCGAAAATGTCCTTTTCAGAACGCTGAAGGACCTCGGTCAGGTCTAGCGTCTCACCGCCTTCGCCGCTGATCTCTTTCTCGGCGATCTGCCTGACGAGCTGAAGGGCGGTTATCCATCCATGCGTCCGATCGCGGTATTCGGAGATCTGTTCTGGGCGGAGCTCGACGTTTAAAGTGTTTCGAAATAACTCGCGCACCTCGTCGTCTGTAAATAACAGATCTTCGCGAGTGATGACGAGAGCGGTTGACTGTGTCCGTCGCCGCATGATCGCCAGCGGCGGCAGGTCGCGGGTCGTAATTATTAGATGGAGGTGCTCGGACGCGTACTGTAGCATTCGATCGACGATTTTATGGACCTTGGTATCGACGCCGATGTGGTGATAGTCGTCCAGAACCAGAATGAACGGCTGCTCGATGGAACGAAGAATCTCGTTGATCAGGAGGTCGGCTGCCCGCTCGGGAAATCGGAGCAGATCCTCGTTGGCTTCGCTCAGATACGAAAACAGGGCCTCGCCAAAATCCGCCTGAACGATCTTGATCCCCTGTGCGACGTAATTCAAAAATACGACCGGATCGGCATCCGTGTGGTCGAGCTGATACCAGACTGACGGGCGAGTATTCTCGCGAAGGAAATCGGCAATCAGGGTCGTTTTTCCACAACCGGCATCGGCGGCAACCAGAGTTACCGGAGCGTCAGCATTGGATCGCAGCCTTTCCGTCAGACGCGGGCGGCTTAAAAGTTCCGAAACCGGTCGCGGCGGAAGCAGCTTTGTCCGCAGAAAAAAATTTGATTGTTGCATTGCGCCTATCGATGGAAGCGGGATTATTATGTCATAACTGAGTCAGTTAAACGACACTCTAATCCCGTTGCAATATTGGCAGGCCACTCATACGAGTGATGTCGGCAGGGTTGAATATTGATCGTCGGCCAGTTGCAGAAGTTTGGAAATGCGTCCAAACGACTGTCGGTTAGCCTCTATCGCCTGGGCTGGCGAAACATTCAATGAGTTAAATAACACTTCGGTCTCGGCCAGAGTAAACGCGATGACCTTTTCATCAAGGACATTGAGCATTTGCTTTGAACGCAGGCGCCAGAGCGGACTGGGCGGCTTGCTGCGGCAAAGCAGCAACAAATGCGTAGACGGCGGAAGCGAATGGAGCAGCAGATTAAAAAAATCGTCAAACCATACTGCGTCAAAAATATGATGAATATCGTCGAGAACGATCAACGTTGTTTCCGAGCCGCTGCCTGCGTAAAATCCCGCAAAATTCTTCACCAGGAACCGGGCAATATCAGCCTGGTCAATCTCGTGATCTTTTTTAATGTCGCTATTACAGCATTGTCCCGAAATCCCGGGCAGGCTGGCTGAAAAATATCTTGAAAAGGTCGGCCAGCTAATATCGGTCGATTCGACCGAGTACCATGCGATCTTATTAAAATAAGAGGCGAAATTTGAAGCAATCGCCGTTTTACCGGTCCCGGCACGTCCCGATATCAATGTCGCCGGAAACTGGGAGATGGATTTTACCAGCAGTGCATCGATTCGCGGGCGTTCGATCAGTTTGTCAGTGCCGGGTATTCTCAGTTTGTCCTGCAAAATATGCATTTCTTGTTTGGCGGTTTCAGATTCGGCGGACACCGAGTAAAACGAATTCTCAGATCCCTCGTAAGCGTCGTGGGGAGAAATACTCTCATGTAATGAAAATGTCATCGTCATAACTTATTTAAGAATTTACAAAACAAAACTTGAGGAAAACTTGAACAACAGGTCATTTGGCAAAATGTTTGATCGAATATCGAACGAATCTCAAGTTTTTCTCAACCTTTCACATATAAGGTAGCCATAGATCAACCAAGTTTTGATTTACTCTTCTCAAAAAGGTTTGACTCAGCAGTAATAAGGAGTAATGAGATGAAAATGAATTTAGTTTGTATCGGCCTGATATTAGGATTTACCGTTTTTGGCTTTGGCCAGAAACAAGATCCGTCGGGACCGGAGAACACGAAAACCGCTAGCCGCGGCTCAGAAGCGCACGGAGCTTTTTCGTCGGGGACCCGCATTGAGGGTCAATTACAGAATTCGGTCGATGTAAAAAAATCAAAAGTCGGTGACGAAGTCGTGCTAAAAACGACAAAGTCGGTCAAACAAGACGGCGAAGTCGTAATTCCAAAGGGGTCGCGTCTGATAGGCCGCATAACCGACGTTCAGGAAAAGACGAAATCAAACGGAGCGTCGAGACTCGGGATGGTATTTGACCGAATTGAGAATAAGGAAATGTCGACTCCGATCAGCGCGTCGATCGTCTCGATAACAAATGTCGCATCGAGTGCTCGACTGGCGGATGCGGGCGGGGCGGATGTATTTGGCTCATCTAACACTTCAGCCAGAACATCAAGCAGTGGCTCGTCGAGCGGTGGATTGCTTGGCGGAGCCGGCGGTCTTGTCGGTGGCGTGGCGGGCACCACCGGCAATATATTAAACACAACCACAAATACGGTCGGCGGGGTCACGGGCAGTGCGAGTCAAACTTTGAGCAGATCCACTGGCGGGATGATACGGACGATTAACGGTATTCAAATTTCGAACACAGTCGATGGATCGCTGCAATCAGGCTCGACTCTATCGGCCGCCAATAAGAACATCAGATTGGAAAAGGGAATGTCCCTTCAACTGGTGCTCAACAGTTCGGTCGAACGGTAATTTTGTTTGGTGAACGGGGGCTAGTGTAGTAAAATTTCGGCTAGCCCCCTTTTCGATGGTGGCGGTTTTTAGGCCTCTTGTTTTTAGATATTAAAAAACAAAATGAGCTTAATGCCGTTACCCAAATTCCATTTCTCCCGCCGTTAGTGAATTTGTGATGAAAAAAACACTTTGTTTTGTAATTCTTTCAAGCCTATTGGCGAGTTCTGCGTTTGCGGGGCTCAATGTAGTGCGTTCAAGCGGGATCACACTGACCGGGGCAGACGGCGTTAATTTTATCGGTACATCGGGAATAACGTTAACCGGTGCCGACGGACTCCTCGCATATCGATCGAACGGAATCACACTGACCGGAGCTGACGGGATAACGCTGACCGGAGCTGACGGCATTACGTTGACCGGTGCTGACGGAGCGGGATATACAGGCGCAAACGGGATCACATTGACCGGAGCCGACGGGATCACATTGACGGGGGCGGACGGCATTACGCTGACCGGAGCGGATGGCATCACGTTGACAGGTGCCGACGGTTCGCAATATCGGGCCGATTCGATAATTCTGCGTCGGCCTAGCGGGATTACACTCACCGGTGCCGATGGTATTACGCTGACGGGAGCGGATGGAGTTACCTTGACCGGAGCGAACGGAGCCGCACGAGTTGGAACAAACGGCATAACGCTCACGGGCGCTGACGGGATCACATTGACCGGTGCGGACGGCATCACGCTGACCGGAGCTGATGGAATTACTCTTACAGGAGCTGATTCCGCTACTGGATTTAGTTCTGCGGGCCTTGCATTCAATCTGGACAACCCGGCTGGTATCACTCTGACTGGTGCCGATGGTATTACGCTGACGGGAGCGGATGGAATTACTCTTACAGGAGCCGACGGCATCCTGATGAGAAATATAAACGGCATAACGCTGACCGGTGCTGACGATCGAAACGGCCTACAGAGTGTTGATCCGGAACTTGCTATCGCGTTAAATAACGCGACAGATGACAGTAGTTTTAATGCGGTCGTAGCTTTTCATGACCGCGTGACCGATGCTGATCTGGATCGGCTAAGGGAGATCGGTATTTTGGGTGGAACGCGTTTCCGTGTTTTGCCAATGGTTTACGTTACTGGAAACCGTTCTCAGGTCGTTGCGATTTCAAAGCTTTCACGGGTTCGCTCAATTTACGGCAATCGGACACTGAATCTAAATTCCGACCCGTATTTTAAGACGACCGGCATCCAGCGGGTGCCGACCGACAGCGATCTGCAAACCAGGAACGGCGGTATGCCCGTATCCGGAAAGAATGTAACGGTGGCGGTTCTGGATACAGGCATTAATAGCCAGCACGCCGATCTGGCCGGGCGTGTCGTGCAGAATGTGCGTCTGGCGGATACACAGAGCGCTCCGGTCACGTTTATACACCCGGCCCCCGTCGAAAACATTGCAAATACCGACTTGGTAGCGGGCCATGGAACTTTCGTCGCGGGTGTAATTGCTGCAAGCGGTGCCAGCTCGGGCGGCAAATACAGCGGCGTAGCTCCCGGAGCACGGCTCTTGGGGTTAGGTGCGGGCGACCTCAATTTGACCCATGTTCTCTCGGGATTTGATTATCTACTCGAAAAAGGTGCGATGTACAATGTTCGCGTTGTTAATTGCAGCTTTTCGGCAAAAACGGTTTTTGACTCGCACGATCCGGTAAATATCGCTACAAAAATCCTGACCGATAGCGGTATCAGCGTTATTTTTTCGGCTGGCAATTCAGGCTCGGGCAACAATACTTTAAACCCATACGCCGCTGCTCCATGGGTTATCGGCGTCGGAGCCACCGATCAAAAAGGAACACTCGCCAGATTTTCTTCGCGTGGAACATTTGGCGGCGAGTCTCACCAACCGACGCTCGTTGCACCAGGCGTAAATATCGCGAGTCTCAGATCGACGGCAACAACAACGAGCGTCGGCGGGTTGT
The DNA here is from genome assembly GCA_041748715.1 of Pyrinomonadaceae bacterium. GTDB lineage: Bacteria > Acidobacteriota > Blastocatellia > Pyrinomonadales > Pyrinomonadaceae > OLB17. The sequence continues at coordinate 8,259 of JBGTCS010000070.1, forward strand.
CGGGTGCAGACTCGCAGCGTTTGTCCGTGAGCGAGTTACCGTTTTACACGACCGCCAGCGGTACTTCATTCTCCGCTCCGCAGGTCGCGGGTGCTGTCGCCCTGATGCTCGAGGCAAATCCGACGCTAAAGCCGGCCGAAATAAAAGACATTTTGAGCCGAACCTCGACCCCGCTGCCCAAGTATTTTTATCATGAAGCGGGTGCGGGTATGTTAAATAGCTATGCCGCAGTGCTCGAAGCCGCATTTCCCGACCGGCGAATGGGCGTTTTCCGGGCTACGTCGAGCGGCAATTCCATTAGTTTTAAGACCACAACATCATCGACTTTTACAGAAATGGTCTTTCCGGGCCTTGCGCGTTCGGTAAATTTCGCACTGCCGACTAATGTTTTACAGGCGAGCGTCGCCGTGTCGTGGGGTCTCGGTGCAAACGATTTTGGAATGAAGATTTATGATTCGAACGACCGCATGGTCGGCGAATCGAATTACCTAAACCTGCCGGGCCTGACCGGACGTCGCGAAGAAGTTGTTATGCGAAATCCGTCGAGCCAGATGTTTCGATCGAGCGTGTATCACACCGGCGGTGTCGGCTTGGCACAGAATGTTTACGGAGCGGTCGAGATCACGCAAGTCGAGTATCCAGAGTTATCCGATCTCAACTCGCTCTCGCCGGAAATGATCGCGATCGCCGAATCGAGTCTTTTGACCAACATCATGCAACCGTTTGGCCGGCGCTACAAACCCGATTCGAGCATTTCGCGTTTTGATCTCGCGACGGCGTTTGTAAGAGCCGGACTGGTAACGCAATATGTGGCGGCAAATCCCATGTTTACCGACGTCCGCGATAAATTCACGCGAAATGCGGTCGAGAGTGTCCAGTCAAATCCTGACGGACGACTCTTTTATGACGCCGTCAATGGCGGTAAATTCCATCCTAATTCGTCCGCGACGAGACTTGTCGCTGCCGTGGCGTTGGTTAAGGCCGCCAATCTCGACAGCCAGGCGGCGTCATCTGCTCTGTCATCAAACGTGGTAGATATGCAATCAATCCCCGTTGAATGGCGAGGCTTCATAGCCGTCGCCCTCGAACGCGGATTAATTTCGCTGGACGGAAATCGGGTAAATCCAGATAGACCGCTCACCCGAATCGAACTCGCCCGGGCTATGAGCCGGTTAATGATGTAACGGATCGGAAGCGATTCTCCAATCACTACAAACTACGCTCCGGCTTTTTTGAAAACCGGATTATTCGGATTGATTTTTTTTAACAGTTCGGACGTTCTGGCCAGGTTATCAGGGTCGCCGATCTCGGCGTAGGCGAGATAGAGGTTTTGGAGCGTCATCTCGTGCTGCGGTTCGATGTCGAGGGCCTTTTTATATTGCTTGATGGCTCGGTCAACGTCGCGGGGCGTTCGCAGATAAAATGTGAGACCGAGGTCGTTTATGACGTTGATATTTTTTGGCTCTTTCTTTAGAGCGAGCTGATACCATTTTTCGGCCTGCTCGTAGTTTTCCGAATCAAAAAAGGCATTTCCGGCTTTTATCTGGGCCTCGGTGTCATCCGGCCGGAGCTTGGTAGCTATCTCGTAATATTTTGCAGCGTCGTCGAAGCGGCGGATCTGATAATAAAGGTCGGCGGCTGTCATTTGAGCCTCGAAATTTTCCGGCTGTTGTTTTGCTTTTTCGATCGATTCCATCACCTGAGGAATCGGCCCGGATCCCGTTGAATCGCCAGACGAAGTGCCGAGCGGCGGGTGATCCGCAGGCAGTGCCGGATTGCCTCCAAGTGGAGCCTGCATGTTAGTTTGGGCCGAAATTTTCTGATTATCAGTGTCATTAATGCTGTTCGCGAACATAAAGCCGATTACCGATCCGATGATCAGACCTACAACACCAAATGTAATATTTCGTTTTTGCATTATTTAATAATAATCCCGATTGATTCTAAAAATCTATTAGGCCGTTCGCCGCCGATCAATGCAAACACATAGTCATTGGGAATAGTTCCCGCGTCCTTTTTTGACACGACGTGTTCGAGAACGAGTTCATGTTCGCGCATTTCTTTGATTCCTACTCCAAACCGAAGATCGATCAGACCCTCGTCGGCACAATTATAAAGCTGAAATTTGTTGCCAAACTTTACGGTCGGGGCCAGATAATCGCGGACGAGCAAGGTGACTTTGTTCATATCCTCTGGCTTACGCGGGCTGATCGACGCTCCGTCGCGCACCGCCACCAGATCGACAGCAGCCTCGACGGCCACGTTTCCACCGCCTACGACGACGATGTGACGGCCGCGGAATTCCATCGGGTTTGAGAGTCCGTAAATCACCTTTGCCTCTTCGCGTCCGTCGATTGTGGCCTTGAGATCTTCATTCGAAAGGCGTAGCTTGTTCGGAGCCCCGCGGAGCCCGATAGCGATGATCACACGCCGGGTACGATATGTCTTAGGCGTCTTTTCGGAGCCCTGCTCGGTATTGATGATAAAGTAATCGCCGTCTTCGGCACGGTTTACGGTTTTGCAGCTCTCGTTCTCGTTTACGGTGACGCCTTTTTCCGCAAGGTTGCCGAGCCAGACATTTAAAATGTTCTCACGCTGGTCGCCGGGTATCTTGGCCTGTAGTTGGTCCGAAATTTCGGTACCAAATCCGGCGATCAAATTGTCGCGATCGGTCAAAAATTGGGTCTCATATAATTTTGCCCAATCGCCTGTACCTTTGGACCGAAGGTAACCCACGATCCGTTTTTTTAATTCCTTTTCGATCTTTTCCGTCAAAAGCGGCGAAAGGTCGGCTCGCAGCGATTCAGGAATTCTGGTGATCAGCGTCGAATGGATGGCGGGTGTTTGCTCATGAACAAGCTGAGAAAGTTGGGGGCCGACGTCCTCGACGACCGCCTGACTGTCGTCAGCCGCGTCGCCGCCGTATTTTGCCTTTGCCAACCCCAACCCGGCAACCGAGATCCCGCCGAACCAGTCTTTTGTATCCGGTTTAAAGAATATGTATTTTCCTTTTGGGTATAGATCGATGGTCGAAAGGATCTTGTCTTGTTCGATACCAACGTACCGGAGTTTCGCGTCACTTGCGGCGGCGGCGGCGGACGCTCCGCCCGGCCCGATACCGATGATCGCAACGTCGTATTCGGCCTTTGGTTCCGGCGCGGCGCTCTGCAATTCCGCGGCGATATGGGCGATGACGTCAGCACCTTCTTTGACCGCGTTTTTGATCAGCGGAACGCCCGAAACGTCGCCAATGATAAAACAGCCGGGCACATTCGTCTGAAACGTCGCTCCGTCCCGAGTCGGCGTCGGCATCGAACGCACGTCCTTTGCCGTGTTTATAATAATGCACGCTTTTGGATTTACCGGACATTCGGCCTGGCAGGCCGTATCTTCCATACAAAGATCGGGTGCGACAGAGGCGGCAGTTCCATCGACAATCGCCAACACATCATGCGGACAGGCATCGACGCATGCCTGACACCCGATGCACCGCTCCGGAAAAATCACCGGATGCGGATAGGTGGGCCCGCGATATTTGTCTAACCCAAGTTCCTTAAGCTCAGAATGATCGAGAACTCGCACCTGGATCGGCGGTGAGCCTTTTTTATCCGTCGCTCTAAAGAATCCGAATGCGCGGGCCGAGTCATTAAAAATAACCAGAAAACCGATCAGAAAACCGACCAACAAAATACTCGTCCAGCCGATCCAAGTCAGACCGCCGAATATTACGGCGCCTCCGGGCGCCGCCATTTGGTTGAGCGCGATGAGCAGACCGATCAGACCGAGAGAGATTATTATGTGAAAAACTTTCATTTTTCGCTCAATTTGGTTATTCGAGCCGAAACGGCGACTGTTCGCCGCCTGACAGCATCGTCTGTTAAAAACTCATTCCAACGTCCGGCACTAAACGGATGCTGAACGTGACACGAGATACAATTTGCCGAGACGGCACCAAATCGGGTGTCCCGATCTTGAGCGTCCGCGGCAGTTGTATGGCACGCCGCGCAGGTTTGTTGGGGCGTGGTTCGGTCGATAGGATTAAAGTTGTTATGACAAGTCGAGCACGAAACAAGGCCGCGCGAATCGCCTTTTACACCATCTGGCGACTTTAGACGGGCAACGTGAATAGTGTGAAAATAACGGCTCAGCCGAGCCTGCTCGTCCTTATCGCCGGTCGCGGAGCTGTTGATCTCGGGTATCGCGTCGGCCACTTCGCGATAAACGCCCTTCCATTTCCAGACGCCGTCCACAACCGGATATCCATAGGAACCTTCGTGGGCCGTCCGGACAGTTTTGCCATTGTACGTATTTTTGTTTTTGTCGTTATGACATTCGGCACAGCTTTGGATGGCGGTGGCCGACATTTGAAAATCGGCTCCCTGATGCTCCTTATGACAAACAGTACAGGTTATTCCTGCTTCTTCGTGAGCTTTGGTGTTCGAGGCGTGAAACTCCGACGCCTGATGGCACCTGACGCATGAGTTTTCCATCGGCTCATTCGGCGTATGACATGTCGTACACGAATTGCCGTTTGACGCGACGGCGATGGTACTGTTTTCGATCGCCACCGCGTGAGGGTTGGCGAGGGGTTTTGGAGAATATGTCTGCGGATAGCGGTAAAAGGCATAAACCCCGATTGACCCGATTAGCAGAAATGCCCAAATAAATAAGCCGAACCGCCAAGGCCGCCGCAGATCCCGCGTCGGACGCCAGTTGTACATCGCTTTGCCCGGCTTGGGTTTTTCGGTCGGGCGCAGACGCGAACCCCAATCTTCTTTTGCCCGCGAACGTTTTTCCCAAAAAACGTCGAGAACACCGCCAGTTCCGGTCGCCTCGGGCACAGGTTTTCCCGCTGGAATCTTTGAAAGCCGGGCCGTCGCGTCCATGGTTGAGTCAATATTTTGACGGGCGACGGCGAGTGCGATCGAGTTTTTGATCCGATCGACCGTGATCATGAAGGGCCCGATCTGGATCGTATCGCCATCAGCCAGAACGTCTTCCTTTTGCGGACCCAAACGCCTGCCGTTGAGCGTGAGAATGTTAGACGAGGTGAGATTGGTTAAGTGATATTTCGCGTCGCGATACACTATGCCGGCGTGAATGCGTGAAACACTTTTATCATCCAAAAGTATCTCGCATTTGCCCATGCGGCCGATAAAGATTCCATCTGAATCAACGTTCGCCGGCGGTATCTCCGCATCCGCAAACGTGATCGTAAATTTTCCGTTTTTCTGGACCATCGATCTCTACCGGACGTTAAAATAAATAACCTGCACGATATGCAGCACCATCAGGAACAACATGATGGACGTGAACAGAACATGAGGCGCCAACCATAATTTAAGCAATTGATGCAGATAGCACAGGGCGTCAACTCGGCGAAGAGTGGCGGCATTTTCGACAGCTTCCATCAAACGCGTATCGTCAAAACGCGACATTCCGACCGCGGCGTCTCTAAATTCAGACCGTGCATCGGCCAGCATCGACGGCAGATCCTCGGTTTTGAAATATTGTCTGAATAAATATCCGAGACCTAAGAACCGCCGGCGGACCTTTCTCTGGATAAGATTTTGAAGTTCCGGATTCGTCGTCTCGTCGGTGACGCGGACGAGTTCGGCACGTAGCTCTTCGCGGCGGGCCTCTAGATCTTCGATAAGCAATGGTTCTCGTTCGATACGCGTCATAAATCGCGGCACAATAAAATAGCAGGCACCGCCGAACAGGCCCGTGACGATCACGAGATCGAAAGAGATCATCAGCAGCGTCGTCAGCAGCCCGCCCGAACTCGAACCGCCGTGCACGAGCAGCAAAACACCGGCCAACACGCCGAGATACATATGCGACAACATCCAATATCGCAACGCACCGGCGCGCCGCCGATAAACCTGCTTTCTCGCCGGGTAGAACATCGCCCACACAATACCGCCCAATCCCGCGAGTCCCGTGATCCAGCGCATCGTGATCCACGAACCCGGACTGAGAGCTAGGTCCTGAGCAAATCTCGCGGTCGCCCAGATCGCAAGACCGCCGCCGATCAGAACCAACATAATTCCCGCAATGTGCCAAATTAAAGCCCAGAGGTCGAACTTATGAATATTTACACCGATCGCGTGTGTCTTGCTCCGTTGGATCAGACCGATGGTTTGATTGACCTCGTCAAAGTATTCTCGAGGATTGACACGAACCAAGGCCCCGGTCGGGCAGTTTTCTTCACACGAATACGCTGCCCTTTTTGCTCCTTTCGGGTTCATCGGTGTGTCGTTGCAAAGGTTGCACTTGACCGCCAAAAGATTCTCGGTTTGTTCGACCGGCGGCGGAAGTTTTGTTTCGCCCAATGAAAACGCCGACAGCGTTTTTGCAACGAAACCGGGACCATCGTCATTTTTCGGGCTGGGACGGGCGATCATTGAGATCGCATTATAGGGACACTGTGTCGCACAATCGCCGCATCCGATGCAGGTTTTCGGTTCGATATCGATCTCGCCGTTCGGAAACCTGGCGATCGCTCCCGTCGGACACCCCGTCAGACACTCCGGGTCCTGACAATGCATGCAAACCGATGGCATCAGAACGCTCTGGATCGACGATGCATTTGGTTTGACCGGTCGCTCGATATGAATCCCGCGACGGACAAGCCGGGTGTTGCCGTGGACCTTATGACATGCCAGCGAACAGTTGCCGCAGCGGATACATTTGGCCATGTCCATGACCAGCAGATTTACTCCGTCGACGACGCCGGTCTCGATCTCGCGGCTGGCGGCGGTCAACACCCGCGTATCCGCAGGATGTTCCGGAACTTCTGTTTCCGCGCCAGCCGAGGTCTTGAGAAACGGCATCAGGGCGGTGTTCAATTCCGCATCTTCGCGAAGCCGAGATATGGCGACCTCGATCACCTCCGTCCTACCACGGACGGTCGCGGTATATTTCCAGTTTCCGGGCGTCTCCACTGCCTCAAGGCCTAAACATGTGCCCGACCCGAGAAAATCAAGCCCGACCGATTCGTCTGATTCGATCAGCAGATCGGCGGCCTTTGGATTAAACTCGACACCGCTGACGCGCTGAATCCAGCCATTCCTGACAAACACGACACGATTTATCGGATCGCCTTCGCGAAACAGAACATAATCCTTTTCATAGACCGCAAACCGTGCCGCGTCATTCAGACGCTTCAACAGTTCCCGGTCCAGATCGACATGGGTAAAATCTTTTAATTCGTTAAGTGTTAGCGTGAGGCCGTAATTGCGGTAATTACGATCCAGGGCCTTTCCGAATTTTGGGAGTTTTCTTAAAAGTCGGATCGCGGGACGCGTAAACTCGAGGACCAGCGCCGGTTGCGAGTCGTCACCCACCGAAACCGTGGCCGTCCTCGGCGTGCCCGAAAGGAGCGCCATTTCACCAAACGAATTCCCGGCTGGGATCTCGCCGACCTTTTTTCGGTTCCCGTTTGGTACGGTGATCGAGGCCTCAAGAATTCCCTGAACCAGAATGTAGAAGATGCTGCTTTCCCACGAGTTTTCTTTTACTATGATCTCGCCCGGTGTGAATTCGAGAAGGCGGGTGTACGGACCGACCTGTTTTCCGCGATAGCTGCGGCCGAACAGGATGATATCCATATCGAGTTCGTTGCGAAATTCTCCGTTCGGAAGCTGTTCGACCAATTCCGCTACGATTTCGACATTGCGAAATGCGTCGATTATCTGCTCGTGCTTTTCTATTTCACGCGGCATTGCGATTGGATTTACGGAATCAGTCGTGAATTAACTTATCCGCGGCCAAAAATACCATAAAACAGCGGCGACCGCGATAATCAAAATAAAAATGATAACTAAAAGGACACCACCCAATATAAACCATTTAAGGTTACCCGATGGGTTTTGTTTCACCTCGGTTCCTTTGGGGGCGACAGCGGCGACAGGTTCTGGCTTCGGCACTTCGACACGCTTTTCAGGTGCTTTTGGGGTTTTAGCAGAACTAAGCCCCATATCCGAAAGCATCTGATTGTACATCGTCTGGCCAAACTGGACAGTGCTGTCCAGTTTGTCAAAGCCCGAGGCTTCCTCACGAGCTTTTTCTTCGACAAAGGAGTTTCCGCAACCAGGGCAAAATGCCTTGGCTTCGTCGACCATTTCATTGCATTTAACACACTGCTTTAAGCCCATCGGTTAATTCGGTTTATGGCAAATTGTACAGTCTTTGGAAGTTGCAAAACCGGGCTTTTTCTTTAACTCAGGACGGAGCTTAACGGCCGCGTCGTGACATGTGTTGCAATTGATGTGATAGGCCAATTCGTTAGTTAGATCTTTAGTCGTCGATTTACCGCCATCGGTATAGGTTGCCGCCGGCATTTCCTTGCCATCCGGCACGATGCCATCCTGAAAATGACAAAAACGGCATTCATTGACCTTTTGAGATGACGCTTGCCACGACTCAAATGTTAACGTTGCATCGCGTTCCGACGTGAGCAGTGGCGGCTTTAACGCAGATTTTGGTTGATCCGTGTGATGGCATTCAACACATCCCACAACCGATTTGCCATCGGGACTATACTTTTGAAAAGCATGCGTGTCGTGGTCGAAGGGAACTTCGCCGTATTCGGAAAAGCTATCTTTTCCAAGCACGAACTTTTTTGTCATTTTCTTGTCGCCGGCCGGGGCGGCGGGCGGTTTGGCCGCATTTGTATTCGCCGCAGTGTTGGACGTAGCCGCCGCTGCATTGGCCGCAGCGTTCGCGGGCATCGGCGTCGGCGTGGGTTTTGGCGCAACCTGAGCCAGTGCGACCGAATCCAAGCCCGAAAGATCAATGCTGCTCAAAACCAAAACAAGAGCGAAAAGCCCGAAAACAGATAGGACGATCAATTTTGCCAGATTTTTCATAATGCTTTGCCCCTATTAAAACCCCATTCCGGTTCGAATGTCAATATTTTGCCGGTTGCTTTGAGCCAAATCGGATAAAAACCGCAAATGGCAATTAAATCAGACGCTTGTGGTTACTTCCGACACGGCCCGCCCGGGATCATATCAAAACCCGAGCCGCTGTGGCACCTGACACAACTGCCCATATTTAGAAAGTCATTTCCGCTAAACGCACGCGAACCGTCGTGACATGTATTGCAATTATTTACCGACCCGCAATTATGCTGTGCGGCGGCAATATTGCTGACCTGTCGGCCCTGCGGAGCACCGGGGCGGACAGAATGACAGTCGTTGCAGTTGACACCTTGCCTTGACGAATGATCGTCATGTCTGAAAACGGCCCCAAAAACGTAGCGCGATGGCGAAGTCCGTCGATACGGGGCAAGCTCATGACAGACATTGCACGACGAGATATCGCTTTCGGCTGTATGGCAGGTGTAACAGGTATTGTGAGCTCGGAATCCGACTGGTATAGATTTTCCGGCACCTGCGGATTGGTGACATGACGCGCAGCCAGCGGGCGGGCGGCCTTTACCGCTGTCATGTGCCGAATGTTCAAACTTCATATTAAAGCCTTCGCGAAACTTTTCCGGAAACTTTTGCATGGTCGGCGGTGCGGCCCGCATATCGTCGTGGCAGATCGCACACATCACCGGTTCCTGATCCGTGAACTGGTTCAGGTGGCACCCGATGCATGATTCGTGGCCGGCAAATTCCATATCGAGTGATTTACCCTCGCGCTGATGGCATGAGGCACATTCAAATTGTTTATGTTCCTCGATATTATGCGAAAAATCTTTAAAGGTTTTGTCGGATACACGCTGTGGCACGGGATCTGGAGTTTTCGACGCGGTCAATGTAACCGGCGTCTTTGCGGCCTGTTGGATACAACTCGCAGCGAAGACAATCACCGCGCAGAACGTCAATACCACTTTTAGGACTTGAGTTGACCGCGTACCAGTTATCATTAATCTTCAAGGATTTTGGTGACTTTTTGGAATAGGAAACCGTCCGATCGACGGCGCGTGACAATAAATGCATTGAAATGCCGGCTGCTTTTCAGCAATGCTTGACTCGCGTTTTCCGATCTCTTCTAAAATATTACTTCCGTGGCATGAACTGGTGCTACAGGTCAGGATCGGCACGTCCGCGTCCTTCATGGTCTTGAGATCGGCGTTTTGCGTTATCCGGACGTGACATGTCGTGCAATCTTTATTCGCGTGATTCGTGCTTTCGTGATCAAATTTTATCGAATAACGCGCCAGGATATTCTTATCAAAATAGGGCGTACCCAACCGATGGCAGCTCGCGCAATTGATGCCTGCTGGCTGTAGCCCCTGAAAATGGCATTGAAAGCACGATGCATGGCCAGTTGGCATATCCTTAAAAAACGCTGCTTTTGGAGCAAAAGTATCGGATGCTGCTTCCGCAAGAGGTTTTATCGATGCGTCAATTCGCGGCTCGGTTTTTGGCAGATCGGACCTCGTCTTATGACAGATCGCGCAATTGGTAAATTGCGGTTTATCGTCATCTGCTGCGGGCGGCGAGTAACTCGCCATCACAAAATGGGCGACCGCCACATTTTGCAGCTTATCTTTATCATTCTTTGCGATGATGTCCTGGTGAACATCGTGCGGGAAAATGGTTGAAAACTCCTGTGAACGGGTACGGACCGGGAACGGGAACCGGGCTTTTCCCCGAGGGCCTACCGTAACATGACATGTGCCGCAAAAGATCGGCCGATTGCCGGAAAAAATATCACGTTGATGACAGCTGAAACACGCCGCATGACCGGGAAAATCAGCCACATCCGGAAATCCGCGGGCTGCGACCCAGTTGCTGGTCGGGTTCGAATGGCATGAGTTGCAGTCTTTCTTTTTATGAGCTGGAGTACTGTGCGAAAAGCGGTCGCGCTTTTGCGCTGTAGATTCCGTCCAAAACGCCGCCGCAAAAAATATTGCGACAAACGGAATGAACAATAATCTTAACCAGATTTTCATTTGGTGTTACAACTTCCCCCGGTGCATTTCGGAAGATCTTTAACGATCAATTCGCATTTTTTTATAAGTTTACTCGAATCAGCAACCGGCAGCACGAGCTTCTCGGTTTTATCCGCTCCGATTTCAACCTCGCAAGCCCAAACGTAACTTTTATCCCCGATCTCAATCGGGATCAGGTTTGAGATCAAAAATAACTCGGATATGTCAGACGACTTTAACGGAATGTCTATGAAAATCGCCTTAACCGAGACCGTATCCGTCATCGACGACTGGATCGGCTTTAACGTACCAAGCAGGGATTTTAACAACGATTTGCGTTGCTGATAAAAGCCGTCCCGCAGCGTCGGCGGGAGGTTGGTCGTCAACCACATTTGAGCGATGTCGGCCTTGCCGCGATACTGCTTGATGCCTTTTTGATATGCAGCCTGAAATTCGGGTACCTTGGTTGTGTCGTCTTTTGTGATCTCGCGGCAATAGGGCGATTCGCAATCTCCGGTTTTAAGCCACGCGATATATTCCGGGCTGGCTTTCATCTGGCAATAAAAACATTCCCTAGATGTGACATCCGCCGCCTTCAGTTTATCTGTCAATGTTTTGTGCTGATCCAGCCCGCCGGTAAAAAGATAAAATCGTTTTCGTGTGATCTTTTCGCTTTTTGATCCCACTCTTAAGCGCCCGGACACCTCGAGTGAGCCAAGACTCTGGGCCTGAACGGACATTGACCCGAACAGTCCCAGCATAAAGATCAAGAGAATCCTGCGAAACATAATCATTGCTACCGAGTCAGGAACGGCCGAGGCGGAAACTTGAGAAACGGCAGACGCACACCTCGAACAAATACGCGGTCGGAGCGAATTTCTGGGGGCGGTGCAAAATCGTTTGCGCCGCCGGCAGCGATCAGATCATCCTGGTCGATGCCGTCGCCGCTGATGCCGATCGATCCGACAAATACTCCATTTTTAAAAAGCGGAGTTCCACCCGCAAATATCTGAAGTCCATTCGGCAGATTTGGAATGGGCGTACAATCGCACGGGCTCGATATACGATTGAGATTAAATTTTCTACGACAGCCAGCAACCGGAATCGTTAAACGCCGGAACACTAAATCGGATTGAAATCCGACATTAAACGGGCTCCAGGCGCCGATTTCGCTACTGAAAGGGCCGGCCATGGTGCCGTCGATGCCGTCCGGAAACAGCGGGCGATTAAGAAAGCCGAAACCACGATCGCTGAAAGCAACCGTTCCATTGAGCAAAATCCCGTCGGCCGTAGCTCGGTCGACATATGTGCCGTAACCGTTAGCTCTCATAATAGCTGCCGTATCGGTTCGATTCATAAAAGCGACCGTTCGGGCCTTCTGGGCGGCAACATCAAAACCGAACACAGGAGCGTCTGATTGCCGGAACATGCCGAGAATTCTACCGTCAACATCAGCAACTGCAATCGAAACTCGGGCGTTACTGCCTAGTGGTTGACGAATTCCCGCACGGGTAATATTAGCCGTTGCGGCAGCTTGCCCTAAAATACTCTCGACTTCGACAGCAGTTAAACCAGAACCTGAGGACGCCGGAAAAAACCTTGGATCAGTTTCCCCCATAACTCCGTTTAGCTTCGTCGGAACAAAAGCCGATGGTAGTGCAGCCCGAATGGGGAATCCGGGAATCACGATTCCTGGCAAACTCGCAAAAGGAATCTGTATTGCGGGCGGTAAACCATCAACATTGGAAAATGGCAGTCGAACACCTTCGACCAAGATATTATCGGCTCTTATCTGAGCTGGGGCGACAAATCCTTGTACTGCCGCGACCGCGATTATTTCTTCGAACGACTGATCATTATCTGTTGGATCTCGGTCAATCGTATAGAGGCCGTCGCCTTCGACCCCAACGCCACCGACCGCAACGCCATTTTTATAAATGGGAATGCCGCCGGGATCGCCCGATAAGCCAAGCGGCAAGCCGACAATGGCTATGTCTGAACAATCCAAAGAAGAAAACTGAACCCCGTAGAGCGGCCCGCCGGGACGATTTCTGATGCCCGGTGGAAAATGTTCTTGAATAATAAAGCTAGCTGACCGGGTGGTGAATGCATTGCCGCCAGTGCTGAACAGGGCGGCGGTTCCCGCTTTAGAATGAACAGCAAAGATTGACGGAGCAACAAACCCCTCAAATCCCCCGATCCCACCGCCCGTAAATACCGAATTTCCGTTAGCTCCGCTCATCAAAAACATTCCCAGAATGTGTCCCTCACGGTCGGTAACGGCAATCGTAACCTTTCTGTTCAGCTCAACGGCGGTCGAAACACCCTGGGCAATTATTGTCCGTACATCATCAGCAGTTAAACTATTTTGTCCAAAAATTCGGTCGCCGCCGAAGTTAATAAACAATATGAAACTGATCAAAACGACAAAACTTTTAACGAGTGAAAAAATTTCTCGGTTCGTATAGTTCATTTATTTTTTTCCTAAAGCCTGATGTTATTAGACTTTTTCATCTTTGGCAAAAAATGTATTTAACCCGACCGAGGGCTAAGAACCAAATTGCCGTTTTGAAAATGCTCAGCGAAAAAATTCGATAACCGTTCTGGCTAGTATATTGGATATGCGACTCCATTCTATGCCCGAAATTTTATGTGTCAAGTGAAAAATTTCCGCTTTGTTGTTAGCAAATGAAGATGTCGGGTTTGATTTGCTGCTAATACTGGCCATATGAACTGCAACTTATCGCGTCGCCCGGGGAAAAATTTATGGACATTCGGATTAGGAGAGGTATATAGTTGGTTGGTTTCAATTACGTCTTGGTTTGTAAGCATTTGTGATCAGATTGGGTGATCTGTAAATCGCCGGATTCTAATTTGCCCTCTTCGTAAAAGTGAGCGGTATCTATTTTCTATTTGGAGTCGTGGCCCTTACTGCTTCCGAGTAGAAAGATCGTGGAAAGGGTACGCACCCAGTTGAAGTTGAAGTGCGTTCTCTGTTTTCGCCCCGCGAAAATCCCAATTGCGGCGTGATCTAATAATTATTTTTTGTTTTATACAATTCTCTTATGAAAGAAAGTTTGTATCGAGCGACTATCGTAATTACGATGCTGTTCAATGGCTGCGGCGGCGAAACAAAGATAATGCCTGAAGAGCCGTCTGTTCAACCAGTTGTCCATAGACCCGAATCGGCAGACGGCAACCCCACAATCCTTTTTCTCGAAGTTCGGATTAGTAGCGACGCAGAAGATTACATCGCACTAAACAAGCTCGCATCCGAGTATCTTCAACAGATGCGCCTGACGGGCGATGACAGGTATTTGCAGCTCGCTTTAAACATGGCCAAGGCATCGCTTGCAGTTTTGCCTGCGGAACAAAATAAAGGCGGCCTGGCAGCGCTGGCTCGGGCGCAATTTTCGTCGCACGATTTTGCTGGCTCACACGGAAATGCCATACGGCTAACCGAGATCGATCCTGGGAATGGCTATGTTTATCAGCTTTTAGGTGACGCCTTGTATGAACTGGGAAAATATGACGATGCTAAAGCGGCCTTCAAAAAAATGGACGAGCTTATTGAAGCTAATGGTTTAGCCCGGGTTGGTGTCGAACAAAGGCTGGCCAGAATGGCGATGCTTTACGGCGATTCCGCAAAGGCAAAGATCCATATGGAAAAGGCTCTGCGAATTGCCGAACTACCGCCTCGCACGTCCCCGGAAACAGTCGCGTGGTGCCAGTGGCAGTTGGGCGAGATGGCGTTTGCCCAAGGTGACTTTAGAAGTGCGGAAAAACTGTTCAATTTAGCACTGGTGACATTACCTGGTTATTTTGCTGCGGTTGAGGCTCTTGGGCATTTGCGAGCGGCACTTGGCGACTTGCCGGGCGCAATAGAGAGTTATGAGAAAGCAAAGGGCCCAACACCAGGTCCCGCCACAACAGCTATGTTGGGCGATCTCTATTGGCTGGCCGGTCGCGAGACCGATGCCGAGCGGGAGTACGCGCTTTTTAGTGAAATCGAGCGGATTAACGCAGCCAAAGGTAATATTTATAGCCGTGATTTATTAATGTTTTACGCCAATCATGATATTAAAACTGGTGAAGCATGTGATTCTGCGATAAGAGAATACGAGACTCGAAAGGATATTTACGGTGCCGATCTCGTTGCTTGGACATGCTTAAAGGCGGGCAGGTTGGAGGAGGCTCGACCTGCAATACGGGACGCACTTAGACTCGGCACTAAGGACGCCAAGCTTTTTTACCATGCTGGCATGATTGAAAAAGAACTCGGTAATCA
Organism: Pyrinomonadaceae bacterium; assembly: GCA_041748715.1. GTDB lineage: Bacteria > Acidobacteriota > Blastocatellia > Pyrinomonadales > Pyrinomonadaceae > OLB17. The sequence goes on from JBGTCS010000070.1 coordinate 23,438, forward strand.
AAATGAGGCTCGCCGGTTTCTAAAGTTGTCGCTTGAGACAAATCCGGCATTTGATCCACTACAGGCCGAAAAAGCCCGTAATATTCTTGCGGCAATGCAGTAAGACCCATGGCGAATTCTTAGTACATGGTAAACGTCGCCCGATCCAACGTTTTTAACGCGTTGCAAACAATATCGGGTAAATAGGGAATGAAGATATCCGGTTGATGTGTTAATACCGGACGTGTGATGTGTCAGTTACAGCACTAGTTTTACTTTTGACTCTATTTAGTGTCCGGACTATACTTTGTCGTAAATAAACATAAGTTTTCTGTTAAGGGTGAAATATTTATCAGAACCCGCGGGATTTGTCATTTTTTGGCAAATATGGAGGTAGCGATGATTCATCTCAGATTTCGACGAATATCAAGCGTCATTGCCGTAACGGTCCTGATCACTGGAATGGTGTTGGCACCGTTTTCAGCTATAAATGCCGCCGACCATTCTGAGTCGACATCGGTAGCAGCGGATGTCGGCGCGGATCTTGCGGACTCATTTGCATTTCTCGATCCCAGCGACAATTCAAAGGTTATTCTAGCCATGACTTTTGCCGGTTTTATCGTCCCAGGGCAGGCCGGAAATTTGGGGTTTTTCCCTTCTGACATCAAATATCGTTTTGAGATAGAAAATAGCGGCGACGCTGTTGCTGACCGATTTATTGACATTACTTTCTCGCCGCAAACATCTCGCACAGCGCCGCAGACTGCCACTGTGGAACTCTCGACGAGGAAAGGGCTAACGGCTCCTCCCTTTTTCGCAAAATTTACCGCTCCCACAACGGTTGGAAACACTAGTCCGACTCCTCCTCCGTTTGTTGTGACTACAGATTCGACGAGTCAAATTTCTTTTTTTGCCGGATTAACTGACGATCCGTTTTATTTTGACCCCGTTGGCTTTAGTCGCTTTACCTCATCGGTTGTTGCCGGCAGCCCGAATCCAGCAGCGCTGAATCGCGCCCGCGATATGTTTGCTGGTTACAATGTTCATTCCATTGCATTGCGGATCCCGGCCCAACAACTGCGCGGATCAGCGGGCAATATGATTGGCGTTAATACTGTTACTTTGCGACATAAAAACTCTCTTCGACAAGCTAACGGGCGGGTAGATAACAGCGGCGAATTAGTGCAAGTGGACCGGTTTGGGGTACCCGCGGTTAACACCGTTTTGATACCGTTTCCTCGCAAGAACGAGTATAACGCCGCCACGCCGGTAGATGATGCTAACCTGGTTTTTGCAGACTCGATTATCGCTACCTTGAATTCGCTTGGCACAAGTCAGTCAAATATTATTATTTTAGCTAACCTTGCTGTCTTCAAAGGCGATTATCTAAGACTTGATTTGTCCATTCCGAATACAAATCAGGGTTTCGGACAGAGAATTACTTCGCCAAATTACACGGGTTTTCCCAACGGTCGCCGCATCGGCGATGACACGGTTGATACGCTGATGTATTTTGTCACAAATCAAGCCATTACGACGGGCGACAACGTCAACAGTAACGAAGTGCCGTTGACGGATACGTTTCCGTTTTTCGGGCGACCGCATCAACCGCTTAATTCAGGGATTGACGCGACGCAGAATTAATCACTTTCCTTGAGGTTTTGTTCGGTAACTTTATCTTATCGTGCAGAGCTAAGAAATCTTTGGTGAAAAAATGAGTTGATGGATCAACATTTCGCTAGATACATCCATGTGATAGCTTTGCTGTTGTTGACGGCAACTTCCTTTACTGTCGCCCAACAAACCAGCGGCAGGATAACTGGAAAAGTTACGGATACCGAAGGGAAGGCGCTTTCGGGCGTAACTGTAACTATTGTCAATCAAACAAGTTCCAACACAAAACGAGTCCGAACCAACTCGAACGGTGATTATCGTGTCCGGCTTGCGGCGGGAGCGTATCGGCTTAGTGTCGAATCGCCCTTTGAAGCGCGATTTGATCGCGGCAAAACCGCAGAATACGGTAGTTTCTCAATAGTAATATGTGATGAGGCCAAAAATTGTCCGACGCTTGAAAATATCATAATCGATACCGGCGATCGAAAGCTGGATTTTGCCGTCGCTAAACCTGAAAAAGAAATTGTAACCGGAGATCAGCCAGCCGATGCCAAGCCTATTCCGGATCGTAGGGAGGTGCGTGACCGCTGGCGGGTCGGCTTTCCTGAGTACGATCGCTATGGCGATAAAGGCGCACAGGGGCGTGACATTCCGTTTAAGCGGGGCACCTGGTACAACCCGTACGACCAAAATGTTTTGAAAGGCGATCTGCCGGTGTTCGGCAATGATTACTTTATGATCCTCTCTGGCGTGAGCACGACCGGTATTGAGATCAGGCGAACGCCGTCGGGAAATAACGTCAGTTCGGCTGAACCTGACAGTAATAACTTTTTTGGCCGGCCCGAAAGCCTGTCATTCAGCCAGACGATCCAAGTTTCGTTTGAGTTTTTCAAAGGGCAAACGGTTTTCAGACCCCGGACATGGGCGTTTAAAATTTCGCCTACATTTAGTATTCCGAATTACTTAAATGCACGCGAAAATGGAATTGTTAACATCGATGTCCGGCGCGGAACATCCAGAACCGACTATCATGTTTCGCTCGAGGAAGCCTTTGGCGAGGTCAAGCTTTTTGATACCAATGATAACTTTGACTCGGTCTCGGCCCGTGTCGGGATCCAGCCATTCAACGCCGATTTTCGGGGTTTTCTATATTCGGATAACAATCTTGGAGCTCGTGTGTTCGGAGCTTTTTCCAACAACAGGACTCAGTTTAACCTCGCCTGGTTCCACCAACTCGAAAAAGATGCCAACAGCAATCAGAATGAGTTCAAGTTTCGCAAACAGAATGTCTATATAGCCAATGTTTTCCGGCAGGATTTTTTGACGAAAGGTTATACGATCCAGGGCGTCGCCGCCTACAACGACGACCGCGGGGACATCCACTTCGATGTAAACGGTTTTCTCGTCCGGCCCGCGTTGGTCGGCAGCGTCCGCCGTCACAATGTGCAGGCCGGATATTTGGGAATTAATGGCGATGGACATTTCGGAGTTTTAAATCTTTCGAATTCCTACTATTTTGCTTTTGGAAAGGATTCTCTTAATCCGATTGCAGGCCGCAAAACCGATATCAGAGCTCATATGGGGGCGATCGAGGCGTCGATTGATAAGAATTGGCTTCGCCTTCGCGCATCGGGCTTTTTCGCATCGGGTGACAGCGATCCGACGGACAATAGGGCGACAGGATTTGACGCAATTTTTGACGATCCCAATTTTATTGGTGGTCAGTTTTCGTATTGGAACAGACAGGGCATCAGGCTGGTTTCAACCGAGATCGGACTGGTTCAGGGCAACAGCCTTTTACCCAGTCTGCGTTCGAGCAAGACGGAGGGCCAGGCGAATTTTGTTAATCCTGGCATATTTATTTATAACGCCGGTGTCGACGCCGAGGTAACACAGACGGTGAAAGCGATTTTTAACGCAAACTACCTGCGTTTTCATCGCACCGAGCCGCTCGAATATGTTCTGTTTCAGCCCGGAGTTCGACATGATATCGGGTATGACCTGAGCCTCGGCGTGGTTTACCGGCCATTTCTTATCAGCAATGTGACGATGACCTTTGGCGGCAGTATGTTTTTTGCCGGAAAAGGATTTAAGGATGTTTATACCGACCAGGCTCGGAATTGTCCGATTCCGAATTTTTGCACAGGCGATTTTGTAAATCCTACAAAACCGCAATATTCATTATTTGGCCAGTTAAAGCTTATCTTTTAATTTGCGGGACGGTAA
>JBGTCS010000071.1:0-3905 GCA_041748715.1 Pyrinomonadaceae bacterium
GGGGCGGAACAAGGGTTATTGAGTCGATGGTGCCCATGGTTCGCGAACTCGGCCTGGCGGTCACGTTTACCGATCTAAATTTTCCCAGCATTAAAAGCAAGTTCGACGACGACGGCAAAATGCTCGATGAGGCATACGAAAAGCGTGTGGGCGGATTTCTGGACGAACTTATTTGGATGGCGACAACTCTCCGATGGGGACGCCAAAACGTAGCGTCAAAACATCATAAATAGAGCTTTATTTATCTAAACGGACATCGCTTATGATCCATAACGAATTGCACCGTTCGCACCGTGTTGGATGGTTACGCGCGGCAGTGTTGGGAGCAAACGACGGTATTGTTTCGACCGCCAGCCTGGTGATCGGCGTGGCGGCGGCTGCGGCGACCCGCGAATCTGTTATCCTCGCCGGGGTTGCCGGCTTATGTGCCGGATCTCTCTCGATGGCGGCCGGAGAATATGTATCCGTCCATTCGCAGGCGGATACCGAAAAGGCCGATCTCGAACTCGAACGCCGTCATCTGGCCGAAGAGCCCGAATTTGAACTTCGCGAACTCGCAACGATCTACGAGGGCCGGGGACTCGAACCCGAATTAGCAAAGAAAGTCGCCGAGCAATTGATGGCACATGATGCCCTTGGAGCTCATGCCCGCGACGAACTGGGCATAACAGACACCATGAGCGCCAACCCGTTACAGGCCGCTCTATTTTCGGCTGTCAGTTTTGCCCTCGGCGCCGCGTTGCCGCTCTCGGTAACTATTCTGTTTTCTCTCTCAAGCCTGATACCCATCGTCGCCGCCAGTTCACTTATTTTTCTCGCGGTGCTCGGGGCGCTTGCGGCCCGTGCCGGCGGTGCGAATAAGACGATCGGAGCGGTCCGGGTATTGTTTTGGGGTGCCTTGGCCATGGCCGCGACCGCCCTCGTCGGTCGCCTGTTCAGCGGATTTTAGGCATTTTAATTTCTCAATAGCCGCAGAAAACATCGAGAATCTTTTACAATCGCGACAAACTAAATGATTTGTCTACAAAACTAAAATACTATCACCTTAAGATCAGCGACGCGGGACTCGTTCACCAATGGTCCAGACGATCACTGAGCTTGAAAGACCGAGGCCGGAAAGACGCCCGGCCATCATGATGATCGTTTCGCCCGGGTCGATGACCTCGGCATCGAGCAGGGTCTTTTCACCAATATTGAGCATCTCGCGTGTCGAACCTTTATCTTCGTGAACGAACGGCTGCACGCCCCAGATCATCGAGAGCTGGTTGCAGGCCTCAGACGATTTGGTCAGAGCGAAAGTCTGCAGCCCGGAACGCATCGTCGAAAGGCGGCGTGCCATGAGACCGGATTCTGTAAAAACTGCGACCTTTTCGGTCTGCATCTCTTTTGCAGCAAAAGCGGCGGCTTTGCACAAGGCCTGACTGGTTCGCCCCGACGGCGGCTGCGAAAATTTGTGGTGTTTATTTACGTCGTCGGATTTGACCGTTTCGGCTGAATCGATAATGCGGGCCATCGTCTTGATGGTTTCGACCGGATAATTTCCCGTCGCTGTTTCCGCTGAGAGCATTACCGCATCGGTCCCGTCCCAAACGGCATTTGCAACGTCGGAGGCCTCGGCCCTGGTCGGGTACGGATTCTCGATCATCGACTGGAGCATTTGTGTAGCGGTAATGACAAATTTATCGTTGGCCACCGCTAATTGAATTATTCGTTTTTGATAAACCGGAACCAGTTCGACACTGGTTTCGACGCCCAAATCTCCTCGGGCGACCATGACGCCGTCGGTCGCCTCAATGATAGACACAAGGTTGTCGATCGCCTCCGCCTTTTCGATCTTGGCGACCAAAAGTGCCCGGCCTTCTTTGCGTTTGTTCAGCTTTTTGATGATGTCCTTGACCTCTTTGCAGTCGGCGGCTGAGCGGACAAACGACAGGGCAATGTAATCGACATTTTGATCCATTGCCCAAATCAGGTCTATATGGTCTTTTTCGGTCATCGACGGGATCGGAAGCGGCGTGTTTGGCAGATTGATGCCTTTGCGTTCGCTCAGCGGGCCACCGTTGATGACGCGGCAAACGACATCGGTCTCCGTCTTTGATTCAACCTTTAATTCGATCGAGCCATCGTCGAGCAAGATCCGTGCGCCGGGTTCGACCGCTTTGGGCAGATGTTCAAAATTGGTCGACACCTCACGCGAGTTCCCGACGATGTCGCGGGTCGTGATTACGAAGTTCTGGCCTTCTTCGAGAAAGACTGTTTCGCCGTTCTCAAGTTCTGTAGTGCGGATCTTCGGACCCGAAAGGTCGACGAGGATCGAAAGCGGCATGCCCAGCTTTTCCGAGGCTGCGCGGGCGATCTTGATCGTCTCGGTATGTTCGTCCGAGGTGCCGTGCGACATATTTATCCGCACGGCGTTCATGCCGGCGGAGATCATGGTTTCGATGGTCGATTGTTGGTTTGTTGCCGGCCCGAGGGTCGCAAGGATCTTAGCTTTTCGCATTAGATTGATTTTAACGTAATGTTTCGAAGTGGCAAGCGGGTTTTCACACTCGCGGCAGTGATGCGGTGTTTAGACTGATAAATAAAGTATTTTGATTCTTTCCGTTTGCTGCTTTGCGAGTAACGAGGCTTTCAAAAATTAGCCTGCCTCAAGATCTTTGAGCTTTGACAAATAGCTGTCGACGGTCGTGATAAACGTCGAATGCGACCACGTCAGCGGCGAGACCGAACGCGGTTCGCCCGTCAGTGGATCAATCTGCTCAGCCAAAATGCCGGAGGGTAGTGCACGTTCGGCAGTCCATTCGAGCAGAGAGAGAGCCTTTTGCAAATCGTCGACTGATCTTGCGGAGGCGATAAAGTACTCGGCCAGCCAGAGCGTTGTGATTATCCAACTGTTTGGAGCCGCAGGGGCGTCGGCCCGCATATAGCTGTCGTGCTCAAACCGGGCAATACCGCCAAATTCGGTGTTGTTTGCCAATTTTTCGGCGACAGCCGTCATCGTGCTTATCACGACCGGATCGTCGGGAGCGAAACATCCGAAATAAAAAATACCAAATAGCGATGCGTCGACAATCGGATCCGGCGTCATCGAATCATCGCCGTTTGCCTGCAATCCTCGCAAAAATCGGCCGTGCTCGTCGCTATAGAGATAGATCCGCATAGCGACACATAGCTCGTCAGCCGCCTCGTTATAGATGTCAGCCTTTGGGATGTCCTCGAATAATCGTGCAAAATTGGCTGCGGCACGCAATCCGGCGACGATCGTGGCACATGTGAATGTATGGACGCCGCGACGATCTTCCCAGAGGTTCCAACTTGGCAATGGTAAATTGGTTTGCGGATCACGATGGACGACCATGAAATCGGCACATCGCAGAATAAGATCGGAATACAGATTATTCACGAGATCGATATCCCGGCATTTCTGGAAATGCTCCCACAGGGCCCAGATGACGAGGGCCGTCTCGTCTTCCTGAATCGGAACGACCGGAAGTTCGCGCCCCGCGTCCCAGAAAGAATGCCAGCCGGACCCGACACTGCCGTCGGGATTGTATTTTTGCAGGAAATATCCACGCTCGTCGACGATCCGATGACATATCTCAAAGAATTTTCTCGATAATTCGGGATGCCCCGCAATATCGAGAGCGTTTGCGACAAATGCGCCGTCGCGCGGCCAGAGATAGCTGTAATGATCGGTCGCCCGATCGGTGACGTCGTGGTCGTTGGCGGCTATTATCGCACCGCCGTTATCGATCTGCGTGCGAATCACGAGCAGGCTTCGCTTGTAGAGATCACCAAGCCGAGGCGATAGTTTTGCGAGGCCTGGGCGTGGTTCGCAAACCCAGACCCGCCAAAATGTTTCGGACTCACGAAAATAATTTTGCGGCTCGCGCGTCAGAACGTGC